>NZ_LOTA01000056.1:0-556 GCF_001521935.1 Burkholderia sp. RF7-non_BP4
GAGATGGATCGACCATCGTTCCGGTGCGCGACGCAACTGTCCGACCCGCTCGTCAATCGATGGTTTGCGCACATCGTTGCGGTGGCCGACGCATTCGCGATCAACACGCAGGTACGACTGGCGATGTGGCTCGCGCACATGGGACACGAATCGAGGGGTTTTACGTCGCTGGTTGAGTCGTTCAATTACCGGATCGATGCGCTGGCGATCTTCTCGCGGATTCCAGCCGCGATGCACGCACGACTTGAGCGTCACCCCCGGCGAAACGATCGTGGCGGTCCAACGGCAAATCGCGATCCTGGCCTACGGCGGGCGCTTCGGTAACGGCGGTGTCGCGTCGGGTGATGGCTGGCGCTATCACGGGCACGGCCTGAACCTGAAACAGGTCACATTCAAGGACAACTACCGCGCGTGCTGCACCGCGCTTGGACTGGATCTCGTGTCTCACCCGGAATGGCTCGAACGGGATGGGCTCGCGGCCCGCTCAGCGGGGTAGCTCTGACAGTCGCACGGCTGTAATGAACTGGTGGATGCCGGAGATTTTGCGGGTACCCCC
>NZ_LOTA01000057.1:0-94851 GCF_001521935.1 Burkholderia sp. RF7-non_BP4
AGCAGCGCTGCGTTTTCAGCAGCAGAGAAGCGAGATTATGAACCGTCTTTTTCAGCTCGTCAACAACTTTCTGAACTACTTCGTTGCGACGATCGGGGTTCAACTTCGTGTGCGCCCGGGCTCTACCACCGCCCTCGACCGCACCGCTTCCCTTCTTCCTCCGCGCTGCGTTTCCGTTAGCGCGAAAGAGGCGTGATTCTAAGCACCCGCCCCGGTCTCCGCAACCCCTTTGTGAAAATATTTTGAAAAAGCCCCCGTGCGTTGCCGCGCACGGGGGCTTCGGGTTCACTGCACCGGGCGATCACGCTGGCGACCGACACCCGTCGCTCGCCAGCCCCACCCAGCCGCCGCCAAATCAGCGGTTCTTGAATACCGGCTTCCGCTTCTCGACGAATGCCGCCATCCCTTCCTTCTGATCTTCGGTCGCGAACAGCGAATGGAACAGTCGACGCTCGAAGTGGACACCTTCGGCCAGCGTCGTCTCGTACGCGCGATTCACCGACTCCTTGACCATCATGACAGCCGGCAGTGAAAACTCGGCAATCGTCGTCGCTGCGGCAATCGCTTCGTCGAGCAGTTTGTCGGCCGGCAGCACGCGCGATACGAGCCCTGCCCGTTCCGCCTCGGCCGCGTCCATGAAACGCGCCGTCAGGCACATGTCCATCGCCTTCGCCTTGGACACCGCGCGCGGCAGACGCTGCGTGCCGCCTGCGCCCGGCATCACGCCCAGCTTGATCTCGGGCTGGCCGAACTTGGCCGTATCCGCTGCGAAGATGATGTCGCACATCATCGCGAGCTCGCAACCGCCGCCAAGCGCAAAGCCCGCCACGGCAGCAATGATCGGCTTGCGGATCTCGCGGACGGTCTCCCAGTTACGGGTGATGTAGTCGCCGCGATAAACATCCATATAGGAATAGGTCGCCATCATGCCGATGTCGGCCCCCGCCGCGAACGCCTTTTCGCTCCCCGTCACGACGATCGCGCCGATCGCGTCGTCTGCGTCGAACGCTTTCAGCGCAGCACCCAATTCATCCATCAGCGCATCGTTCAGCGCATTCAGCGCCTTCGGACGGTTCAGCGTGATCAGCCCGACTCGCCCCCGGGTCTCCACCAGGATGTTCTCGTAAGACATCTATTTCTCCTCGATCAATGAAATGAGAAACGCCTCGCACATGCGAATAGTTTGATGCTACCATTCTCCGACCAACCGGTCGGTTAATTAATCGATCCAACCCTTCCCTACGTCCATCAGGCCGCCGTCATGACCCATGCACTGTTCACGAAGCACGAAGACACGCTGAAACACGCCCTCGCCGCCATCGAGAGCCGCGGGTACTGGAGCCCGTTCGCGGAAATGCCGAGTCCCAAAGTGTACGGGGAAAGCGCCAACGCCGATGGCGAAGCGGCGTTCAAGGCACACCTCGGCAACACGTTCGTGCTCGACCAGCCGGCGTCCGCTGGAACCGTCGGCGCTGAGCAGTCGCCGTACGGGATCGCGCTGGGCATCCGCTATCCGAAATCGACACCCGACGAACTGATTGCCGCAGCCGCTAATGCCCAGCGTGCATGGCGCGAAGCCGGCCCGAGCGCCTGGATCGGCGTCAGTCTCGAAATCCTCGCACGGCTGAATCGCGCAAGCTTCGAGATTGCCTACAGTGTGATGCACACGACGGGCCAGGCGTTCATGATGGCGTTCCAGGCCGGCGGCCCGCACGCGCAGGATCGTGCGCTCGAAGCGGTCGCCTACGCCTGGGACGAGTTGCGCCGCATCCCCGCAGATGCACACTGGGAGAAGCCGCAAGGCAAGAATCCGCCGCTCGCGATGCACAAGCGCTATACGATCGTCCCGCGCGGCACCGGCCTCGTGCTCGGCTGCTGCACGTTCCCGACCTGGAACGGCTACCCCGGTCTGTTCGCCGACCTGGCGACCGGCAACACGGTGATCGTCAAACCTCATCCGGGCGCGATCCTGCCGCTCGCGATCACGGTCCGCATCGCCCGCGACGTGCTGCGCGAAGCCGGTTTCGATCCAAACGTCGTTACGCTCCTCGCGACCGAGCCGAACGACGGCACCCTCGTGCAAGACCTCGCGCTGCGTCCTGAAATCAAGCTGATCGACTTCACGGGCAGCACGCAAAACGGCACGTGGCTCGAACGCCATGCCCATCAGGCACAGGTGTATACCGAGAAGGCCGGTGTCAACCAGATCGTGATCGACTCGACCGACGACCTGAAGGCCGCGGCCAAAAACATCGCGTTCTCGCTGGCGCTGTACTCCGGCCAGATGTGCACGGCACCGCAGAACATCTACGTGCCGCGCGACGGCATCCGGACGGCGGACGGCCATGCAAGCTTCGACGAAGTCGCCCAGGCGATCGCCGTCTCCGTGCAGAAACTGACCGGCGACCCGGCTCGCTCGGTCGAACTGATCGGCGCGATCCAGAACGACGGCGTGGCCGAACGCATCGACGACGCCCGCAAGCTCGGTCGTGTGCTCGCCGACAGCCAGACGCTCCAGCATCCGACGTTCGCCGATGCTCGCGTGCGTACGCCGCTCGTGCTGCAGCTCGACGTGGCCGACCGCGCGAAATTCACGCAGGAGTGGTTCGGCCCGATCTCGTTCGTCATCGCGACCGACTCGACCGCGCAGTCGCTCGATCTCGCCGGCGAAATCGCCGCGGAACATGGTGCGCTGACGCTCTCCGTCTACAGCACCGACGACAAGGTCCTCGACGCTGCGCACGATGCAGCGGTGCGTGGCGGCGTCGCGCTGTCGATCAACCTGACGGGCGGCGTGTTCGTCAACCAGTCGGCCGCATTCTCCGACTTCCACGGCACCGGCGCGAACCCGGCCGCCAACGCGGCGCTCGCCGATCCGGCGTTCGTCGCCAACCGGTTCCGTGTGGTGCAAAGCCGCGTCCATGTTGCGCCGAAGGCCGTACCTGCGGAAGCCGGCCAGACGGCATAACCCGAATGGCCGACGTGCAAACGCCATCACGTTCTCTACCATGAACGAATCCGCCAACCGGCGGGTTCGTTGCACATCGACATCCCCATGACCGACGCCTACATCTGCGACGCGATTCGCACCCCCATCGGCCGCTACGGCGGCGCCCTGAAAGACGTTCGTGCCGACGATCTCGGCGCGGTGCCGCTCAAGGCGCTCATCGAACGCAACCGCAACGTCGACTGGTCGGCAATCGACGACGTCGTCTACGGCTGCGCAAACCAGGCCGGCGAGGACAACCGCAACGTCGCGCGCATGTCCGCGCTGCTCGCGGGCCTGCCGACCGCCGTGCCGGGTACGACGCTGAACCGGCTGTGCGGCTCGGGAATGGACGCCGTCGGCACCGCCGCGCGCGCGATCAAGGCGGGCGAGGCCCGCTTGATGATCGCGGGCGGTGTCGAAAGCATGACGCGCGCGCCGTTCGTGATGGGCAAGGCCGCCAGCGCGTTCGCGCGCCAGGCCGACATCTACGACACGACGATCGGCTGGCGCTTCGTCAATCCGCTGATGAAACAGTTGCATGGCGTCGATTCGATGCCGGAGACGGCCGAGAACGTCGCTGTCGACTACGACATCAGCCGTGCCGACCAGGACCTGTTCGCGCTGCGCAGCCAGCAAAAGGCCGCACGTGCGCAGCAAGACGGCACGCTCGCCGAGGAAATCGTCCCGGTGACGATTCCGCAGAAGAAAGGCGACGCGCTCGTTGTATCGCGCGACGAACATCCGCGCGAAACGTCTCTCGAAGCGCTCGCGAAGCTGAAGGGCGTCGTGCGACCGGACGGCTCGGTAACGGCAGGCAACGCGTCGGGTGTCAACGACGGCGCATGCGCACTGCTGCTCGCCAACGCGGAAGCTGCCGATCAATATGGGCTGCGCCGCCGTGCACGCGTCGTCGGCATGGCAACCGCCGGCGTCGAACCGCGCGTGATGGGGATCGGACCGGCGCCGGCCACGCAGAAACTGTTGCGCCAGCTCGGCATGACGATCGACCAGTTCGACGTAATCGAGCTGAACGAAGCGTTCGCCTCGCAAGGTCTCGCGGTGTTGCGCATGCTCGGTGTCGCCGACGACGATCCGCGCGTGAACCCGAACGGCGGTGCGATCGCGCTCGGCCATCCGCTCGGCGCATCGGGCGCTCGGCTCGTGACCACGGCGCTTCACCAACTCGAGCGTACGGGCGGCCGGTTTGCGCTCTGTACGATGTGCATCGGCGTCGGCCAGGGCATTGCGATCGCCATCGAGCGCGTGTAACCGACGCGCCGCGCGCCTATAACGAAGTCATGAAGGAGACACTGCATGTCATATGAGGCGATCCAGCTCGATATCGATCAGACTGCCCGCGTGGCCACGATCACCCTCAACCGCCCGGACAAGCTGAACAGCTTCACGCGTGCGATGCACCGCGAACTGCAGTCTGCGCTCGATGAAGTCGAAACGGCCGGCGCACGAGCGCTGATCCTGACGGGTGCGGGGCGCGGCTTTTGCGCAGGCCAGGACCTGGCCGATCTCGACTTCACGCCCGGCGCGTCCACTGACCTCGGCACGCTGATCGACGAGCATTTCAATCCGCTGATTCGTCGCCTGCAACGCATGCCGGTTCCGGTAATCGCCGCCGTCAACGGCACGGCGGCCGGCGCCGGCGCGAATCTCGCGCTCGCCTGCGACATCGTCTTCGCAGCACGCTCGAGCAGCTTCATCCAGGCCTTCGTCAAGATCGGGCTCGTGCCCGATTCAGGCGGAACATGGTTCCTGCCGCAACGCGTCGGCATGGCACGCGCGCTGGGGCTCGCCTTGACCGGCGACAAGCTCGGCGCCGAACAGGCCGAACAATGGGGCTTGATCTGGCGTGCGGTCGACGACGATGCGCTCGCCGCGTCGGTCCGTCAGCTCGCCAATCAGCTCGCGCAGCAACCGACGCTCGCGATTGCCTCGATCAAGCAATCGATGCGCGACAGCGTCACGAACACGCTCGACCAGCAGCTCGACCTCGAACGCGACCTGCAGCGCAAGCTCGGCCAGTCATACGACTACGCGGAAGGTGTGAAGGCGTTCATCGAGAAGCGTGCCCCACGCTTCGAGGGGCGTTGACATGACCACCGCCAACGACACGCTCGACCCCGACGCACTCGCCCGCGCGACGGCACGGGCCATGTACGACGCGGACGCCTGCAGCCGCGCGTTCGGCATGGAAATCGCCGAAGTGCGCGCCGGCTACGCTCGTCTGCAGATGCGCGTACGGCCGGAATTCCTGAACGGACATCAGACCTGCCACGGCGGCATCATCTTCACGCTCGCCGATTCGACGTTCGCGTTCGCGTGCAATTCGTACAACCTGAATACCGTTGCGGCTGGCTGCTCGATCGAATACCTGCGTCCCGTATACGGTCACGACCTGCTGACGGCCGAAGCGATCGAGCAGACGCGCAGCGGCCGGTACGGCATCTACGACATCCGCGTCACGAACCAGACAGGCGAAACCGTCGCGATGTTTCGGGGCAAATCGGCCCAGATCAAGGGCACGGTGCTGCCGGAAGAGCATTGACGTCCACGGCTCGCTCATAACAATCACTGGAGACAGGCATGACTACCCCGCTACCGCTCGAGCCGATCGAGACCGCCTCACGCGACGAACTGACCGCACTGCAGCTCGAACGCCTGAAGTGGTCGCTCCGGCATGCGTATGACCACTCCCCCGTCTATCGCCGCAAATTCGACGAAGCGGGCGTGCATCCCGACGACCTGAAAACGCTCACGGATCTGTCGCGCTTCCCGTTCACGACCAAGAGCGACCTCCGCGACAGCTACCCGTTCGGAATGTTCGCGGTGCCGCAGGACCAGATCTCGCGCATTCACGCGTCGTCGGGCACGACCGGCAAGCCGACCGTCGTCGGCTATACGGCGCGCGACATCGACACGTGGGCCAATCTCGTCGCGCGCTCGATCCGCGCGGCCGGTGCGCGGCGTGGCGACAAGGTTCACGTCAGTTATGGATACGGCCTGTTCACCGGCGGGCTCGGCGCACACTACGGCGCCGAACGCGCGGGGCTGACCGTGATCCCGTTCGGCGGCGGCCAGACCGAAAAGCAGGTGCAGCTGATCCAGGATTTCCGGCCCGACATCATCATGGTGACGCCGAGCTACATGCTGTCGATCGCCGACGAGATCGAACGCCAGGGCCTCGATCCCGCACAAAGCTCGCTGCGCATCGGCATCTTCGGCGCTGAGCCGTGGACCAACGACATGCGCGCGGCCATCGAGCAGCGGATGGGCATCGACGCGGTCGACATCTATGGGCTGTCCGAAGTGATGGGCCCCGGCGTCGCATCGGAATGCGTCGAGACCAAGGATGGCCCGACCATCTGGGAAGACTACTTCTATCCGGAAATCATCGACCCCGACACCGGCGAAGTGTTGCCGGACGGCGAACTCGGCGAGCTGGTCTTCACGTCGCTGACGAAGGAAGCGCTGCCGATCATCCGCTACCGGACGCGCGACCTCACGCGTCTGCTGCCCGGCACCGCCCGCACGATGCGCCGGATGGAAAAGATCACCGGGCGCTCGGACGACATGATGATCGTGCGGGGCGTCAACGTCTTCCCGACGCAAATCGAAGAGCAGCTGCTGAAACAGCGTGCGCTCGCGCCGCACTATCAGATCGTGCTGACGAAGGAAGGTCCGCTCGACGTGCTGACGCTCAACGTCGAGCCGTGCCCGGACACTGCCCCCGACACGGCGGCAATCCATGCGGCGAGACAAGCACTCGCGCACGACATCAAGTCGCTGATCGGCGTGACCGCCGTGATCAACGTGCTGCCCGTGAACGGAATCGAGCGTTCGGTCGGCAAGGCGCGTCGCGTGATCGACAAGCGCAAGGGCTGATACGCGCCAATCTCCCCCATACCCGACCGCCGCCCGCAACAACAATCGCGCGGCAAAAAAACAGCCCGACCGGCCAACGCCGATCGGGCTGTTTCACTTCGATGCCCGGCTACACATATACGCCGGCACCACCGCGCATCACGAATTCGGGAACAGCAGCCACATCCGGCCGATCTGCTTCATCCGTCCTGCCTGGTCGCCGGCGTCGTCGCCCAGCCCCCAGAAATAGTCGGCCCGCACGCCGCCCTTGATCGCGGAACCCGTGTCCTGTGCGAACACGAGCCGGTTCATCGGCGTATTGGTCAGCGGACGCGTGGTCTGCAGGAATACCGGCGTGCCGAGCGGGATCGACGACGGATCGACCGCGATCGACCGCTCCGCCGTGAGCGGCACGCCAAGTGCGCCGATCGGGCCGTCCGCGCCGCCGTGCGGTGCATCTTCCTTGGTCGGCATGTCGCGGAAGAACACGAATCGCGGATTCGTGTCGAGCAACGCGTCCACGCGAGTCGGGTTCGCCTTCGCCCACGCCTTGATGCCCTGCATCGTCGCCTGTGCGGGCGTCAGCTCGCCGCGATCGAGCAGCCACTTGCCGATCGAGCGATACGGCTGGTTATTGGTGCCGCCGAAGCCGACCCGCATCACCGAACCATCGTCGAGCAGCACGCGCCCTGAACCCTGCACCTGCAGGAAGAACGCCTCGATCGGATCGTCGACCCACACGAGTTCGTTGCCGTTCAGGATGCCTGCCCGCTCGAGCTGCGCGCGAGCGGGCAGCGCGGCACCGGCGCGATAGCCGGCCGGCCAGCGGTACAGCGCGTACTGGTAAGGGCCGCGACGCACGCGGGAGCCGTGCAGCAGCGGCTCGTAATAGCCGGTCACGAGCCCGTCGAGCGTGCCGTCGGTATTCGCCAGCTGAAACGGCGTGAAATACGTTTCGAAGAATGCACGCGCGCTGCCGACGTCGAGCTCGTCGAGGCGATCGGCAGCCGCGCAGGCGCGCTGCCATGCCGGCTGGCGCGCGAGCCGCGCGCAGTTCTGCCGCAGCGCGGCCGTCGCGCCGATCAGCGAATCGTCCTGCCACCCCGGCACCTGCTGCCACGCCACCGGCGTGAGCCGCTTCGCGGCAACCTGTCCCGGCACGATCGCCGCGCCGGTCGGCGGCTTGAGCGCCGACGTCCGCGTCGGCGCGCCGCCGCACGCGGCAAGCAACGCTGCCGTCGCGACCGCCGCAACCCAGCCGGCCGCCCGGGGCCCAAACCACATACAATGTTCGTTCTTGATGGAAACCGCCATGTCAGATTTTCTCGACCAATATCCGATGCTCATCTTCGCGCTCGAGGCTTTCGTAGCGCTTGCCCTGCTGATCTTCATCGTCGTGTGGACGTCGTCGGGCAGGAAGAAGCACGCCCGCGGCAACGACCGCCAGCCGCGCTGACCGGCCCCGCACGCTCAATGCAGCGTGCGCGGCATGTGCAGCGCGAACTCGTCGACCGGCGCGTCGAACCGCTCGCCGTCCTCCGCCACGCAGAAGTACGCGCCACGCATCGTGCCGACCGGCGTCGCGATCACGGCCCAGCTCGTGTATTCGAACTGTTCGCCCGGCTGCAGCAGCGGCTGGTGCCCGACGACGCCGAGCCCCTTCACTTCCTGCACGTGGTTTTCGCTGTCCGTAATGATCCAGTGACGCGCGATCAGCTGCGCCGCGACCTGCCCGGTATTGCGGATGGTCAGCGTGTACGCGAATGCGTATTGACGTCGATCGGGGTCGGATTGTTCCGGCAAGTAGCTGGTTTTCACCGAAACGGTGAACTGATACTGACTCATGGTGTTTCCGCTGTAGGTAACCGCCCGCGCCGACTCGAGCGGCGGGGCCGCGGGCGCGCCGCACTGGTTCGGCATTCTATGCGGAATCGGGCCGCAACCGCACGGCCCGTCGCCGCGCACCGGGTCGCCGGACGGTAGAATGGCGGTTTTGCGCCGCAGCGTCCCCGCTCCCCTGTCATGACTCAATTCCGCATCGCTCCCAGTATCCTGTCGGCCGACTTTGCACGGCTCGGCGAAGAAGTCCGCAACGTGGTCGCCGCCGGCGCCGACTGGATTCACTTCGACGTGATGGACAACCATTATGTGCCGAACCTCACGATCGGCCCGCTCGTCTGCGAGGCGATCCGCCCGCACGTGCAGGTGCCGATCGACGTGCATCTGATGGTGCGCCCGGTCGACCGGATCGTGCCCGATTTCGCGAAAGCCGGCGCGAACCTGATCAGCTTCCACCCGGAAGGCTCCGACCACATCGACCGCACGCTGTCGCTGATCCGCGATCACGGCTGCAAGGCCGGCCTCGTGTTCAACCCGGCGACGCCGCTGAACTATCTCGATCACGTGATGGATCGCCTCGACTTCGTGCTGCTGATGTCGGTGAACCCGGGCTTCGGCGGCCAGTCGTTCATTCCGGAAACGCTGAACAAGCTGCGCGAAGCGCGCGCCCGCATCGACGCATACACCGAGCGCACCGGCCGCGAGATCCTGCTCGAGGTGGACGGCGGCGTGAAGGCCGACAACATCGCGGAAATCGCGGCGGCCGGCGCGGACACCTTCGTCGCGGGTTCGGCGATCTTCGGCAAGCCCGACTACCGCAAGGTGATCGACGAGATGCGCGCCGCGCTCGCCACCGTCGAGCGGAGCTGACGCCGTGGCCGATTCCTCGCTGGCCGGTCAGGCACCGGCCGCAGCCGACGGCACGATCCGTTTCGCGAGGCCGCGCATCGACGCGGCGCTGATCGACCTCGACGGCACGATGGTCGACACGGCCGACGATTTCACGGCCGGGCTGAACGGGATGCTCGCGCAGCTCGGTGCGCCGGCCACGTCGCGCGACGAGGTGATCGGCTACGTCGGCAAGGGCTCCGAGCACCTGATCCAGAGCGTGCTGAAGCCGCGCTTCGCGCCCGACGAGGCGCACGCGCGCTTCGACGACGCGCTCGCGATCTACCAGACCGAATACGCGAAGATCAACGGCCGCCACACGCGCCTCTATCCGGACGTCGCAACCGGCCTCGACGCGCTGCGCGCAGCCGGCATCCGGCTCGCGTGCGTGACGAACAAGCCGCACCGCTTCGCGGTCGAGCTGCTCGAGCAATACGGGCTGATCGATCGCTTCGGCGTCGTGCTCGGCGGTGATAGCGTCGCGCGCAAGAAACCCGATCCGCTACCGATGCTGACGGCATGCGACGCGCTCGGCGTCGCGCCGGACGCCGCCGTCGCGATCGGCGACTCGGAAAACGACGCGCTGGCGGGCCGCGCGGCGGGGATGGCGACGCTGACGGTGCCGTACGGCTACAACCACGGCAAAGCTATACAAACGATAAATTCGGATGGTATAGTCGATTCGTTGCTGGTCGCGGCCCGCGCGATTACCGCGCACAACGCCGGCCGGCCAACCATCTGATTATTTCTTCCATCCGCATGTTTCTGAATAAAAAACGGAGTCTGAGCAGCATCGACCGGGGAGCCTGGCCCTGGCGTCGCTGGTCGCGCTAACCTCTTCGATGAGGTACGCTGAGGCACGTCTTCAGCGCCGTTTTTTATCTCGCTGCGCATCCGCGCGCCGATCGTCGCACCACCTCGAGTTCTACCGCGTCCGAACGCTTGCGTTCAGGACCGGCCGCAGGCTCGCGACGTTCACGCCCGGAGTGCCGGCCGGCAACAGGCACTTCTCGATCGACCGCCCTTTCGCCGACGGCAGCCCGCGCAGCGTCAAGTGATCCCTGGCGCACTCCGCCGCTCGTCCCGAACAGGACCGGAACATGACCGAACTCGAATTCCAATCGCTGGCGAACGAAGGCTACAACCGCATCCCGCTGATCGCGGAAGCGCTCGCCGACCTCGAAACGCCGCTGTCCCTCTACCTGAAGCTGGCCCAGCCTGAACGCGCGGGCGCCAACTCGTTCCTGCTCGAGTCGGTGGTCGGCGGCGAACGCTTCGGCCGCTATTCGTTCATCGGCCTGCCCGCTCGCACGCTGGTGCGCACCCGCAACGGCGTGTCCGAAGTGGTGCGCGACGGCCAGGTCGTCGAGACGCACGACGGCGACCCGTTCGAATTCATCGAATCGTTCCAGGCGCGTTTCAAGGTCGCGCAGCGCCCGGGCCTGCCGCGCTTCTGCGGCGGCCTCGCCGGCTATTTCGGCTACGACGCGGTGCGCTACATCGAGAAGAAGCTCGCGAACACCGCGCCGCGCGACGATCTCGGCCTGCCCGACATCCAGCTGCTGCTCACCGAGGAAGTCGCGGTGATCGACAACCTCGCCGGCAAGCTCTACCTGATCATCTATGCGGATCCGGCCCAGCCCGAGGCTTATACGAAAGCAAAGCAGCGCCTGCGCGAACTGAAGCAGCGCCTGCGCACGACCGTGCAGCCGCCGGTGACGTCGGCGAGCGTGCGCACCGAGACGTTCCGCGAGTTCAAGAAGGAAGACTATCTGGCCGCCGTGCGCCAGGCGAAGGAATACATCGCGGCCGGCGAACTGATGCAGATCCAGGTCGGCCAGCGGCTGACGAAGCCGTACCGCGACAATCCGCTGTCGCTGTATCGCGCGCTGCGTTCGCTGAATCCGTCGCCGTACATGTATTACTACAACTTCGGCGATTTCCACGTGGTCGGCGCGTCGCCGGAAATCCTGGTGCGCCAGGAAAAGCGCGGCGACGACCAGATCGTCACGATCCGTCCGCTGGCCGGCACGCGTCCGCGCGGCAACACGCCCGAGCGCGACGCGGAACTCGCGACCGAACTGCTGAACGATCCGAAGGAAATCGCCGAGCACGTGATGCTGATCGACCTCGCGCGCAACGACGTCGGCCGCATCGCGGAGATCGGCTCGGTGCAGGTGACCGACAAGATGGTGATCGAGAAGTACTCGCACGTGCAGCACATCGTCAGCTCGGTCGAAGGCAAGCTGAAGCCCGGCATGACGAACTACGACGTGCTGCGCGCGACGTTCCCGGCCGGCACGCTGTCCGGCGCGCCGAAGGTGCGCGCGATGGAACTGATCGACGAGCTCGAGCCGATCAAGCGCGGGCTGTACGGCGGCGCCGTCGGCTACCTGTCGTTCTCGGGCGAGATGGATCTCGCGATCGCGATCCGCACGGGCCTGATCCACAACGGCAACCTGTACGTGCAAGCGGCGGCCGGCGTCGTCGCGGACTCGGTGCCCGAATCCGAATGGCAAGAGACCGAAAACAAGGCGCGCGCGGTGCTGCGTGCGGCCGAACAGGTCCAGGACGGCCTCGATAGCGACTTCTGACCGGAGACTGACCATGCTGCTCATGATCGACAACTACGACTCGTTCACCTACAACCTGGTCCAGTACTTCGGCGAACTGGGCGAGGACGTGCGCACGTATCGCAACGACGAAATCACGCTCGACGAGATCGCGCGCCTGAACCCCGACACCATCTGCCTGTCGCCCGGCCCGAGCAACCCGCAGCACGCGGGCATCACGCTCGACGTGCTGCGCGAATTCGCGGGCAAGAAGCCGATCCTCGGCGTCTGCCTCGGCCATCAGGCGATCGGCGAAGCCTTCGGCGGCCGCGTCGTGCGCGCGAAGACCATCATGCACGGCAAGGTGAGCCGGATCGAAACCGACTGCCGCGGCGTGTTCGCCGATCTGCCGAAGCATTTCGACGTCACCCGCTACCATTCGCTCGCGATCGAACGCGAATCGCTGCCCGACTGCCTCGAGGTGTCCGCGTGGACCGACGACGGCGAGATCATGGGCGTGCGTCACAAGACGCTGCCGATCGAAGGCGTGCAGTTCCACCCGGAATCGATCCTCTCCGAGCACGGCCACGCGCTGCTCGAGAATTTCCTGAAGCAGAATCGCGCAACGGCCCGCGCGACCGCGCCGGCAGCCTGACGGGAGACACACGATGACGATTACCCCGCAGGAAGCGCTGCAACGCACGATCGAACACCGCGAGATCTTCCACGACGAGATGCTGCATCTGATGCGGCTCATCATGCGCGGCGACATGTCGCCCGTGATGGCGGCCGCGATCATCACCGGACTGCGCGTGAAGAAGGAGACGATCGGCGAGATCGCCGCCGCCGCGACCGTGATGCGCGAATTCGCGAACCACGTCGAAGTGCAGGACAACTCGAACTTCGTCGACATCGTCGGCACGGGCGGCGACGGCGCACACACGTTCAACATCTCGACCGCGTCGATGTTCATCACGGCCGCGGCCGGCGCGAAGGTCGCGAAGCACGGCAACCGCGGCGTGTCGAGCAAGTCCGGCAGCGCCGACGTGCTCGAAGCGCTCGGCGTGAACATCGACCTGCAGCCCGACCAGGTTGCCGCGTCGATCGCCGAAACCGGCATGGGCTTCATGTTCGCGCCGAACCATCATCCGGCGATGAAGAACATCGCGGCCGTGCGCCGCGAGCTCGGCGTGCGGACGATCTTCAACATTCTCGGCCCGCTGACCAATCCGGCCGGCGCGCCGAACCAGCTGATGGGCGTGTTCCACCCCGACCTGGTCGGCATCCAGGTGCGCGTGATGCAGCGCCTCGGCGCGCAGCACGTGCTGGTCGTGTACGGCAAGGACGGGATGGATGAAGTGTCGCTCGGCGCCGCGACGCTCGTCGGCGAATTGCGCGACGGCGAGGTGCACGAATACGAGATCCATCCGGAGGACTTCGGACTGCAGATGGTGTCGAACCGCACGCTGAAGGTGGAAAATGCCGAGGAATCGCGCACGATGCTGCTCGGCGCACTGGAAAACCAGCCGGGCGTCGCACGCGAGATCGTCACGCTGAACGCGGGCACCGCGCTCTATGCGGCCAATATCGCCGAATCGATCGCGGACGGCATCCAGCTCGCCCGCGAAGCGATCGCGAGCGGCAAGGCGCGCGCGAAAGTCGACGAACTCGTGCGTTTCACGCAGCAGTTCAAGCGCTGACTCCCTTTACGAATCAAGCAGGAACCCACATGAGCGACATTCTCGACCGAATCATCGCCGTCAAGCGCGACGAAGTCGCGGCGGCCATGCGCAGCACGCCGCTCGAGGCACTGAAACTGGACGCATCGACGCGCGACCTGCGCGACTTCGTCGGCGCGCTGCGCGCGAAGCAGGCGGCCGGCAACGCGGCGGTGATCGCCGAAGTGAAGAAGGCGAGCCCGTCGAAGGGCGTGCTGCGCGAGCATTTCGTGCCGGCCGACATCGCGCGCTCGTATGCGGCTCACGGCGCCGCGTGCCTGTCGGTGCTGACCGACGAGCAATTCTTCCAGGGCAGCGTCCGCTATCTCGAGGAAGCGCGCGCCGCCTGCACGCTGCCGGTGCTGCGCAAGGACTTCATCGTCGATGCGTACCAGATCCTCGAAGCGCGCGCGATGGGCGCCGACGCGATCCTGCTGATCGCCGCCGCACTCGACACGCCGCTGATGCAGGACCTCGAGGCGTATGCGCACTCGCTCGGCCTCGCGGTGCTGGTCGAAGTTCACGACCGCGACGAGATGGAACAGGCGCTGACGCTGAAGACACCGCTGCTCGGCATCAACAACCGCAACCTGCGCACGTTCGAGACGACGATCCAGACCACGCTCGACATGCTCGACATGATTCCGGCGGACCGCATGGTCGTGACCGAGTCGGGCATCCTGTCGCGCACCGACGTCGACACGATGCGCGCGGCGAACGTGAATGCGTTCCTCGTCGGCGAGGCGTTCATGCGCGCCGATCAGCCGGGCGAGGAACTCGCGCGGATGTTCTTCTGATGGCGATCGAAAAGGAAATCAAGCTCGCGCTGCCGGCCGGCGAGGCCGATGCGGCGCGGCGCTTTTTCGAGACGCTGACCGGCGAAGCCGGCGATGTCATCGCGCTCGCGAACGTCTACTACGACACGCCCGATCTCGCGCTGGCCCGTTCGAAGAGCGCGGTGCGCGTGCGCCGCACGCCGCATGGCTGGCTGCAGACGTTCAAGACGGTCGGCAGCGCGGAAGCCGGCCTGCATCGCCGCCATGAATGGGAGTTGCCCGTCGCCGGCGATGCGCTCGAAATCGATGCGCTCGTCGCCGCGTGCGACGTGCCGAACGCTGCCGCCGCGCTGCGCGACGCCGCGCCGGCGCTGCACGCGCTGTTCCGGACGGATTTTTCGCGTACGCTGTGGCGCATCGCAATCGGCGGCGCAACCGTCGAGGCCGCGGTGGACGTCGGCGAGATCGTCGTCCAGGCGGAAAACGATACGCGCCGCGAACCGATCAGCGAAATCGAACTCGAACTGATCGACGGCCCGGAAGCGGCGCTCGCGACGCTCGCCGCCGAACTGCAGCAAGCGCTGCCGGGCCTCGCCCCCGAAAACATCAGCAAGGCGCAGCGCGGCTACCGGCTGCGCGCGCAATAAACCCGCATCACGCATGGCAACCCGCAAGACTCTCCGGACGCCGCAACAGGCGTCGCTGTTCGACGATCCCGTGCCGGAAACGGCGCAGGACGATGTTTCCGCCCCGGCACCCGCGCCCGCCGCGGCCGGGCGCAAGCCCGCAAGGAAGGCCGCGGCAACCGCCCCGGCTGCCGCGGCGCCGCAGCCCGCTGCCGCGCACGTCCCACACCTCGCCGCGCAGTTCGACGCACTGCCGGCCGTCTGGCGCGACGTGCTGAAACCCTTCACCGACAGCGACGCGTATGCACCGCTGTGCCGCTTCGTCGACGACGAACGCGCGGCCGGCAAGACCGTCTACCCGACCGACGTGTTTCGCGCGCTGCGCCTGACGAGCCCGGACGACGTGAAGATCGTGATCCTCGGCCAGGATCCGTACCACGGCGACGACCGCGGCACGCCGCAGGCGCATGGCCTGGCTTTCTCGGTGCCGCCGGCCGTGCGCACGCCGCCGTCGCTGCGCAACATCTTCAAGGAAATCGCCGCGAATTTCGGCCACGACACACCGCGTCACGGCTGCCTCGATACCTGGGCGCGCCAGGGCGTGCTGCTGCTCAACACCGTGCTGACGGTCGAGCGTGGCGCGGCCGCGAGCCACGCGAGGCGCGGCTGGGAGCAATGCACGGACACGCTGATCCGCGAACTCGCCAGCCGCCATCGCGGCCTCGTGTTCATGCTGTGGGGCGCGCATGCGCAGGCGAAGCGCGCGCTATTCGATGCGAGCGCGCATTGCGTGCTCGAGGCGCCGCATCCGTCGCCGCTGTCCGCGCACCGCGGCTTCCTCGGTTGCCGCCACTTCGCGCTCGCGAACGACTATCTGGTCGAAGCGGGTCGCGAGCCGATCGACTGGCGCCTGCCGGAGGTGGCCGAAACGCTCGCGTAGCCGTTCCGCGTTCAGCTTCCCGCTTTCGTCTGCATCATGCGAAAACGCCGCGCCCCTTTCGGGACGCGGCGTTTTTTTATCTGGCGACGCAGCGGGTGCAACGCACCCGCATCGACCTTACGCGGCAGCGATCGCTTCGCGGGCGCCGGCAAGCGCGGCGCTTTGCGCATCCGGCCCGAGATTCAGACCTTCCGCGTGGATGAAGCTCACGTCGGTCAAGCCGATGAAGCCGAGGAACGTGCGCAGGAACGGCGTCTGACTGTCGTTCGGCGTACCCAGGTACTTGCCGCCGCGCGCCGTCACCACGTGAACCTTCTTGCCCTTGATCAGGCCTTCCGGGCCGTTCTCGGTGTAGCGGAACGTGACGCCTGCGCGGGCGATCCAGTCGAAATACGTCTTCAGTTGCGACGAGACACCGAAGTTGTACATCGGTGCGCCGATCACGATGATGTCGGCAGCCTGCAGTTCGGCGATCAGTGCATCGCTCTTCGCGACGATCGCATTCTGTTCCGCGCTGCGCTGGTCAGCCGGCGTGAAGAATGCGCCGAGCACCGATTCGTCGAGGTGCGGCAGCGCGTCGGCCAGCAGGTCGCGAACCACGACGTTCGCGCCCGGGTTCGATTGTTGCAGCTTTGCCGTCAGTTCGTTGGCCAGCAGCGTGGATTGCGCACCTTGCGAGCGCGCCGCGGAATTGATTTGCAGAATGGTCGTCATGTCAGGCTCCGGTTTGGTTGCGCTTCGGTAGCGCGAGTGACGCCATTGTGCGTGGCCGCATGGTCGCGAAAAAGCGGGCTCAAGGCGACGGATTGTTGCAACAGCAGAACAATCACTGATCGCGCCCCGAAACCCGCTCGCGCATGCTCAGCCCTTCAGCCAGGCTTCCCGGGCCTTGTGCGCGGCAGCCGGCTTGGCGGCCGCCGTCAGCCGGTAGCGCGCGACTTCCGGGCCGTCGAGCTTCAGCTTCGCGGTCCGCAGCTCGTCGCGGCGGAATGCGTGCACCTCGATCTTGTCGCCCGGACGGTAGCGTGCGAGCAGCGTATCGAGGTTCGTGCCGGTGACGCGCAGCCCGTCGAGCGCGATCAGCGTGTCGCCGGCCGACAGCCCCGCGCGATGCGCACCGCCGCCTTCGTAAACCGCCGCCAGCGTGCAGTCCGCGCCGCCGCGCAGGCGCGCGCCGATCGTCGGCTTCGCAGCCGCGCCAGGCGCGACTTCGGGCGCGAGCGTCACGCCGAACGGCGTGAACAGGTCGGCGAGCGGCAGGTCGCGCGTGCCGTGCACGGCGTCGGCGAACAGCCGGCCGAGCACGACGCCCGTCGCTTCCTCGATCAGCGTCTCGACCTCGTTTTCCTCGACGCCCGCCTGCTTGCCGCGATAGAACTCGCGTCCGTAGCGTTGCCACAGCAAGCGCATCACGTCGTCGAGCGACTTGCGATTGCGCGTCTGCGCGCGGATCGCGAGATCGAACGCGAGCGCGACGAGCGAACCCTTCGTGTAGTAGCTGACGATCGCGTTGGTCGCGTTCTCGTCCTGACGGTAGTACTTGATCCACGCGTCGAACGAGCTTTCCGCGACGCTCTGCTTCAGCCGCCCCGTGCCGCGCAGCACGCCGCCGACGGTACGGCCGAGCGCCGCGAAATATTCGTCCTGCGACATCAGCCCGCTGCGCACGAGCATCAGATCGTCGTAATACGACGTGAAGCCCTCGAACAGCCACAACAGCGACGTGTAGTTTTCGCGCGCGAGGTCGTACGGCACGAACGCAGCCGGCTTGATGCGCTTCACGTTCCACGTATGGAAATACTCGTGGCTGCACAGGCCGAGGTACGTGCGATAGCCTTCCGTCGTTTCCGGCCGGCCCTTCACCGGCAGATCGGTGCGGTTGCAGATCAGCGCGGTCGACGCACGGTGCTCGAGGCCGCCGTAGCCGTCGCTGACCGCGAGCGTCATGAACACGTAGCGGTCCATCGGCGCCTTCTTCGATTTCGGCTCGAACAGCGCGATCTGCGCCTCGCACACGCGCTTCAGGTCGGCGCGCAGCCGCTCCATGTCGAGCTGCGTCACGCGCCCGGCGATCACGATGTCGTGCGGCACGCCGTGCGCATCGAACGTCGCCAGCGCGAATTCGCCGATCGTCACCGGATGGTCGGTCAGTTCGTCGTAGTTCGACGCGCGGTACGCGCCGAACCCGTAGCGCCGGGTGCCGCGCGCCTCGGGCAGCGACGTACCGACGCGCCACGCGCGGAACGCCGGGCCCGCCGGTTTCGCGATGTCGACCTCGCACGGCGCATCCTCGCGGCCGGCAACGCTCAGGAACACGGCCGTGGCATTGAAGAAGCCGCCCGATTCGTCGAGATACGCGGAGCGGACCGACAGGTCCCACGCGTACACGTCGTAGCGAAGCGTCAGCGCGCCGTTCACCGGCGCGGCCTGCCACGTGTTCTTGTCGGTTTTCGCGATCCGCACCTTGCGGCCCGCGTCGTTGAACGCGGCGAGCGTCACGATGTTGCGCGCGAATTCGCGCACGAGGTAGCTGCCCGGAATCCACACCGGCAGCGAGAAGCGCTGGCCTTCGGGATCGGGATCGGCGACCGTCACCGACACTTCGAACAGGTGCGCGGCAAGATCTTTCGGGGCAATCGAATAACGGATCGGCTGGGTCATCGTGGGATTCGGACGAAAATCGGACGGAATACGGCGGCGGAAACGAAGAGAGGCGCCGGCTGATGTCGCGGGCGCCCCTCGCTGGCCGGGCCGTGCGGCCCGGCGTGTCGGTCGGTTACTTGCTCGACGCGAGCGCCTGGTTCAGCTGATCGGCCGACACCGCGCCCGGCAGGCGGCGGCCGTCGGGCAGGAAGATCGTCGGCGTGCCGGTGACGTTCATCCCGCGGCCGAGCGCGAGGTTCTTGTCGAGCGCGGTCGTATCGCAAGTGCCGGCGCCGGTCGGCACGCGATGGTCGAGCATCCAGCCTTCCCAGGATTTCGCACGGTCGGTCGCGCACCAGATCGCCTTCGACTTCGCGGTCGAATCGGGCGACAGAACCGGGTACAGGAACGTGTAGACGGTCACGTTGTCGATCGACTGCAGCGTCGTCTCGAGGCGCTTGCAGTACGGGCAGTTCGGATCGGAGAACACCGCGATCTTGCGTGCGCCGTTGCCCTTGACGACCTTGATCGCGTTCGCGAACGGCAGGCTCGCGAAGTCGATCTTGTTGAGGTCGGACAGGCGCGCGTCGGTCAGGTTCTTGTGCGTCTTGGTGTCGACGAGATCGCCGAGCAGCACGTAGTCGCCGGCGGCATCGCTATAGATGATCTGCGTGCCGAGGTTCACTTCGTACAGGCCCGCGACCGGCGATTTCGACACGCTCTTGATCGGTGCGTCGTTGCCGAGTCGCGCTTGCAGCGTGGCTTTCAGCTTGTCGGTGGTCTGGTCGGCCTGCGCGGTGCAGCCGAGCGTCGCCATCGTGACGGCCAGCGCCAGCGATGCGATGCGGATCGTTTTTTTCATCCTGTAGTTCCTTCAGCTCAATCGGAGTGCACGTCACAGTGTACGCCGTAACGGAACCCTGTCCGACAGGCCGAAGGCGCGAAGGTTCGATCAGCCGAGCGCGGCCGACACGAGCCAGCGCTTCACGAGCGGTTGCGCACCGACGAACGCCATGCCCGCGTTGCGCACCGCCTTCGCAAGGGCGCCAGGCACCGCGAACAGCCGCTGCAGCCCGTCGGTCGCGACCATCAGCGCGCGGATGTCCTCGCGGCGCGAACGCTCGTAGCGGCGCAGCAGCACCGTGTCGCCCAGGTTGCGGAAGCTCTCCTTGTTCGCGATCGCATCGGCGAGCGCCGCGACGTCGCGCAGCCCGAGGTTCATCCCCTGCCCCGCGAGCGGGTGGATCAGGTGCGCGGCATCGCCGACGAGCGCGACACGCGGGGCGATCAGCTTGTCGACGGTCTGCAGCGCGAGCGGGAAGCCGGCCGCCGGCGTCACGCATTCGAGCGCGCCGAGCTGGCCGTGCGACACGCGCTCGACTTCGGCCGCGAGCTGCGCGGGATCGAGCGTGAGCAGTTCGTCCGCGTGCGCGGTGTGCGCGGACCACACGAGCGATACGTGACCGTCCGGCAGCGGCAGCAACGCGATGATCTCGCCTTCGTGAAACCACTGGCAGGCCGTCTCGCGGTGCGGCAGCGACGCCTTGAAGTTCGCGACGACGCCCGTCTGCCGGTAATCGCGCCGCTCGACCTTGGCCCCCATTTGGGAGCGCACCCACGAATGCGCGCCGTCCGCGCCGACCACGAGGTCCGCTTCGAGCACCTGGCCCGACGACAGCGTGAGCACCGCCGCGTCGTCGCGCACGTCGAAGCCCTGCGCGCGCGCATCGAACCACGTGAGGTTCGGCTGGAACCGCAGCGCGGCGTCGAGCGACGTCTCGATCAGCGACGATTCGGCGATCCAGGCCAGTTGCGGCACGGAAGCCTGGTACGCGGAGAAATGCAGTTCCGCGTGCGCATCGCCGTATACGCGCATGTCGTAGACCGGCGCGAGCCGGCCATGGTCGAGCGCCTGCCAGACCCGCAGCCGCTCCAGCAATGCCTGCGAGCTGGACGACAGCGCGTAGATGCGCGTGTCGAACGCGAGATCGGCGGGGCGCGGCGTGGCCGGCTGGGCGAGCAAGGCGGTCTTGTAGCCGGACTGGGTCAGCGCGAGCGCGGCTGTCTTGCCGACGAGCCCGCCGCCGACCACGGCGACGTCGAAGGTGTGGTGGGCAGTCATGGCGGGCATTATAGCTGCGGGGCCAATCCCTTACGCGGCCGGACTTTGCGGGAAATCAGCATAATCGCGGGCCGGCCCGGCAGCGCGGCGGCCCGTCGCATCGGGCATTCGGGGGAAGGCCGGAAACCGGGGCGTCGGCACGGTACAATAGCGCCTTTGAACGTCGGCCCGCCGCGCCCCACGCGCCGGCCGTCCCTATTTTCCCGCGCCGCCGTGCCCTGTCCGGCCGCGCCGCCTTACCCGTCCGAAGGATTCCATGAGTCTCAAATGCGGCATCGTCGGCTTGCCCAACGTCGGCAAGTCCACCCTGTTCAATGCGCTGACCAAGGCCGGCATCGCCGCCGAGAACTACCCGTTCTGCACGATCGAACCGAACGTCGGCATCGTCGAGGTGCCGGACACGCGCCTGAAGGCGCTCGCCGAGATCATCAACCCCGAGCGCATCGTGCCGGCCGTCGTCGAATTCGTCGACATCGCGGGCCTCGTCGCGGGCGCGAGCAAGGGTGAAGGCCTCGGCAACCAGTTCCTCGCGAACATCCGCGAGACCGACGCGATCACGCACGTCGTGCGTTGCTTCGAGGACGACAACGTCATCCACGTCGCCGGCAAGGTCAGCCCGATCGACGACATCGAAGTGATCAACACCGAACTCGCGCTCGCCGACCTCGGCACCGTCGAGAAGGCGCTCACGCGCTACTCGAAGGCCGCGAAGTCGGGCAACGACAAGGAAGCGGTGAAGCTCGCCGCGGTGCTGGAAAAGGTTCGCGCGCATCTCGACCAGGGCAAGGCCGTGCGCGGCCTCGACCTGTCGGACGACGAGCAGGCGCTGCTCAAGCCGTTCTGCCTGATCACCGCGAAGCCGGCCATGTACGTTGCGAACGTGAAGGACGACGGCTTCGAGAACAACCCGCACCTCGAAGCGGTGCGCAAGTACGCGGAAAGCGAGAATTCGCCGGTGGTCGCGGTGTGCGCGGCGATCGAAGCGGAAATCGCCGATCTCGACGATGCGGACAAGGAAGCGTTCCTCGCCGATATGGGCATGGAAGAGCCGGGCCTCGACCGCGTGATCCGCGCGGGCTTCAAGCTGCTCGGCCTGCAGACCTACTTCACCGCGGGCGTGAAGGAAGTGCGCGCGTGGACGATCCACATCGGCGATACCGCGCCGCAAGCGGCCGGCGTGATCCACACCGATTTCGAGCGCGGCTTCATTCGCGCGCAGACGATCGCATTCGACGATTTCGTCGCGTACAAGGGCGAACAGGGTGCGAAGGAAGCCGGCAAGATGCGCGCGGAAGGGAAGGAATACGTCGTGCACGACGGCGATGTGATGAACTTCCTGTTCAACGTCTGATACGTGCAATGCCGATGCCGTGCGATACGCGCGGCATCGCGCGACGCGCATCCGGCACGAAAAGCAAATGGGCCGATCGGCAAATGCCAATCGGCCCATTTTTCATTCACGGACTTGCCCGTCGGCCAAAGACAAGCACCCGGCCCGCCTTCGGATCGTCACGTCATCACGTCGCCGACACCCGCCGCCCCGCTCCTGCGCGCGCATCGCGACCGCGCTTGTTCAACCACGAAGCAAACAGCACGAGCAGCGCGAGCACGGCCGTCGCACCGACTTCCATCCGGTGTTCCTCGCTGACGAACATCACGGTCAACGTGCCGCAGATGAACAGGATCACCGCCCACGTGAGCCACGGGAACAGCCACATCCGCAGCGTCAGGTCGGCGC
The DNA here is from genome assembly GCF_001521935.1 of Burkholderia sp. RF7-non_BP4. Taxonomy (NCBI): domain Bacteria; kingdom Pseudomonadati; phylum Pseudomonadota; class Betaproteobacteria; order Burkholderiales; family Burkholderiaceae; genus Burkholderia; species Burkholderia sp. RF7-non_BP4. Next base: position 22,708 of record NZ_LOTA01000057.1, read on the forward strand.
CGCCCGATTCGAGCGTCTTGCGCATCCGCAGCTGCGAGATCGCGATCACGAGATACACGAGCAGCGCAATCGCGCCCGACGTCGCCAGCAGGAAGCCGAATACCTGCTCCGGCATCAGGTAGTTCGCGATCACGGTCAGGAAACCGAATGCGGTCGATGCGAGCACGGCCGCACGCGGCGTGCCGGTCGAATCGGTGCTGTGCAGGAACGCGGGCGCGTCCTTGCGCTTGGACAGCGAGAACAGCATCCGCGACGCGGTGTACAGCGCGGAATTCAGGCAGCTCGCGACCGACACGAGCACGATCACGTCGATGATCGCCTTCGCGTTCGGAACGCCGATCAGCTCCATCGCGCGCTGATACGAGCCGTGCTTCGGCAGCAGCGGATCGTTCCACGGCACGATGGCCGCGACGACGAGGATCGAGCCGAGATAAAACAGCGTGATACGCCAGATGACGGAGTTCGTCGCACGCACGATCTGGCGTTGCGGGTTGTCCGACTCGGCGGCCGCGATCGTCACGATCTCGGTGCCGAGGAACGAGAACATCGTCGTCAGCATCGCCGCGAGCACCGCGCCAGCGCCGTTGGGCATGAAGCCCTGGTGCGCGAAGAGGTTCGACACGCCCGATACGGCCGGCGCGGGCACAATACCGACGATCGCCGCGCCGCCGATGCACAGGAACACGATGATCGCGACGACCTTGATCAGCGCGAACCAGAATTCGAATTCGCCGTAGTTCTTGACCGAGAAGAGGTTGGTGATCGTCAGCAGCAACGTGATGCCGAGCGCGAAGATCCAGGTCGCGACGCCGGGGAACCACGCATTGAGAATGGTCGCGGCGGCCGTCGCCTCGATCGGGATCACGAGCACCCAGAACCACCAGTACAGCCAGCCGATGGTGAAGCCGGCCCAGTGACCGATCGCGCGATCGGCATAGGTCGAGAACGAACCGCTGTCCGGATGCGCGACGGCCATCTCGCCGAGCATGCGCATCACCAGCACGACCAGGACGCCCGCGATCGCATACGCGAGGATCGAAGCCGGGCCGGCTTCCGCGATCGCGTGGCCGGAGCCGACGAACAAGCCGGCGCCGATGACGCCAGCAATCGACATCATCGTCACGTGACGCTGCTTCAGACCCGTGCCGAGGCCTGTGTTGCTTCCACTCATGTGTCTCTCTCCAAAAAACGGTTCCGATATGACCGGGTGTCGCGTGAAGGCGGCGCGGGATTTGTCGTTGTTGAATCCGGCAGCCCGCCGCGCATGCGCGGCACGCGGGCAGGGAGCCGGATCGAGCCTGTTCCGGTCGGTGCGCGACGCAGTCTGCGAAGCTGCGGGTGCGATGCGGCACACGGGGCGCCGGCGCATCGCGTGCGCCCTTTCTGTCGGCTGTCGGTCAGCCGCCTTCGAAGCGAAGGAGTGTAAGCATCAAACGGTTCTTGACTAAGAACCAATTGAAGAATTTCGATGGAACCACTTGTTGCATCGACGCGAACCGATGCAACGCTTGGTCCGGTTCGGCGTCCGCTTGTGCGGCGCCGGATGGGGAAATGTGCGGTGAGACACGCCCGCGCGACATCGCAACGAACGCATTCCGTCAACGAGGATTGCGTGCCGCGCAGGCGCTGCGCCGAATGCTCAGGTCGCGCCGCCCGGCACAGCGTCCCGCCATTTGGCGGGCACGATCGCGTGCCATTCTCGCAGGAGCAGGTTTTTTACGGCGTCGGGATGCGCGGCCGACAGGCGCACCAGCACGATCGGCCAGCCCGCATAGTGGTCGGTTACGTAATACACGTCGGGCTCCGAGTCGATCAGCCATGCGCGCTCGTCGGGGCCGACGCCCTTCACGACGAGCGTGTCGCCGTCCTCGCGCAGGCGCGCGAGCATCTTGCCCTTCACCCTGCGTGCGGGCGTGCCGTATGACGTGCCCTCCTCGACACCCCGCCATGCCAGCGCGATCCGCCGAACTTCATCGAATGTCACGATGCGCCTCCGCCCGTTGGTGATCGACGTCCCGGACAACGTAGCGGAAATCGTGGTGGACGCCTAGCCAAGCGGCGTCCCGCCGCGCGCCCGGCGACGCGCGTCTAGCGGCCGGCCGCGTGCGCCGCCACCGGCGCGCGACCGGTGGCCGCAACGATCGCGAACGCGATCGCATTCGCGGCCGCGCTGGCGAGGATCGGCACGAGATAGCCGCCGCCCGCATCGTAGATGAAACCGGCGGCAGCAGGCCCGATCAGCGTGCCGAACGCGACGCTCGTGTACAGCATGCCGATGATCGCGCTCACGTTGCGGCCGCCGAAGTAATCCATCACGACGGCCGGCAGCACGGCGACCCAGCCGCCGTAGAACACGCCGAACACGAGTGCGAACGCGGCCAGCGTCGCGACGCTCCCGGCGCCGGCCCACGCGACGAGCGCGGCCGCCATGCCTGCGAACATCGCGAGCAGCGACGCGCGGCGGCCGAAGCGGTCGGCGACGCCGCCGAGGAAGAAGCGCCCTGCCGTGCTGCCGACACCGATCGCGCCGAGCAGCAGCACGGCCGTCGACGGCGCGACGCCATGATCGAGCGCGTACGGCACGAGATGCACGAACGGCACGAACACGCCGAACGAGCAGACGAGGCATGCCGCATACAGGCTCGCGAACGGCCGCGACGTGACGGCTTCGCGCACGGTCGCGCCGGCGGGCGCGGATGAAGCGGCACCGGGCAGCCCGTCGCCCGATTGCACACGGGCCGCATCGCCGTCGGGCAGCAATCCGCGCCCGCGCGGATCGTTCTCGATCAGCAGCGACATGCCCGCGCCCACCACCACCGCAATCGCCGCGAGGGTGACGTACGCGCCGCGCCAGCCGACGTGCGCGATCAGCGCGGATGCGAGCGGCGGCATCACGAGCGTGCCGACGCCGATCCCCGCGACCGCGAGCCCCGACGCGAAGCCGCGCCGCCGCACGAACCAGCGTTGCACGGCGCCGACGGCCGGCACGTACGCGCAGCCGACGCCGAGGCCGACACCGAGCCCGTACGCGACATAGACCTGCAGCAGCGTATGCGCGCCACCGGCCGCCGCGAGACCGGCGGCCGTCAGCAACATGCCGGCGACGGCGAGCCGCCGGGAGCCGAAGCGATCGGCAAGCGGGCCGCTGACGATGCCGAAGCCGAAATACAGGAAGCCGGCCAGCGAGAACACGAGCGAGATCTGCCCGCGCGATGCCGCGAAATCATGCTGCAGCGATTCGACGAACGCGCTGAACGTGTATGCACTGCCGAAGCCGACGAACGTGACGGCGAACGCCGCCGCCACCACATACCAGCCGTAGAAGACGCGCGATGCGCGCAGGCCGTTCATGACGATCCTCCTCTCAGGTTCCGCCGGACGCCGCACGGCGCCCGGATTGCCTCATGGATATAGTTGAACTATGTTGATCGCATCGACAGCGCAAAACCCGCTCACGACGATACGATCCAATGCAACAACGGTACTCGTGCATGCTCGACGCCTCAAACGATATTTCGTCGGTCTTTCGATTTAGAAAAACTCAATGATCCGTTCCCGCCTGCCACCGCTCAACGCGTTGCGTGCGTTCGAGGCGGCCGCCCGCCACCTGTCGGTGAAATCGGCGGCCGAGGAGTTGTCGGTCACGCCGGGTGCGGTGAGCCAGATGATCCGCACGCTCGAGGCGCACCTCGGCGTACAGCTGTTCGAGCGCGTGAATCGCGGCATCCTGCTGACCGCGGCGGGTCGCGACTACTTGCCGCCCGTACGCAACGCGTTCCGGCAGATCGCCGACGCGTCGCAGCGCGTGTCGGGTGCCGCCGACAGCAGCGTGCTGACGGTGAGCGTCACACCCTTTTTTGCGTCCGCGTGGCTGGTGCCGCGCCTCGCGCAGTTCCGCGACGCGTGCCCGGGCGTCGACCTGCAGATCGTCACGAGCCACGCGCTCGCCGATTTCTCGCGCGACGGCGTCGACGTCGCGATCCGTCACGGTCTCGGCCGCTACATCGGCCTCTGCAGCGAACGGCTGCTGACCGTGGAGATCGTCGCGCTCGCGGCACCGGCACTCGTCGCGCGGCTGGGCATGCCGGCGACACCCGCCGACCTGGCCGGATGGCCGCATCTGCATGACGCCGAGCGCAAGGGCTGGCACATCTGGTTCGACGCGCAGCGAATCGCCGACTTCGGCCCGCCGCGCGGCCCCGCATTCGACGATTCCGGCCTGTTGCTGCAGGCGATCCTCGCCGGCCAGGGCGCCGGCCTGCTGCCGGCGGCGATGGTGCGCAACGAGCTCGCGAGCGGCCGGCTCGTGCAGCTTGCCGACGTCGCGTGGCTCGACGATTTCGCGTACTACCTCGTCTATCCGCCGCATCATGCGGAACGCGCAAAAGTCGCCGCGTTCCGCCGATGGATTCTCGAGGCCGCACTGGCCGACGGAGCGGCGTCGATGACCGGCGCGGCGTAGCGTCGCTGCCCCGCAGGGCGGCGACGACGATCGTCGGCCGATCGGCTAACATGCGGCCCGCAACCGACAACGACATCCGGAGAGCGACCATGCCTGCCCTGCTTCGCCGCATGACGCGCATCGCGACCCTGTCGGCCGCGCTGTTCGTCGCGTGCGCCGCCCTGCCGCCCGCGGCGCATGCGTATCGCGCGTCGCCCGGCTACGCCAACGAGGCCGACCTCGACCGGCACGACACGTACCGCAATCGCGACGGCGACACCGTCCATGCGCCGGCCCACTCGAAATCGGGCCGCGTGCCCGAGGGCGCGAGCGCGCGCTGCCGCGACGGCACGTACAGCTTCAGCCGCCATCGGCGCGGCACCTGCTCGGGGCACGGCGGCGTCGCCGCGTGGCTGTGAACGCGGGTCGGCCGGATGGCCTGCACGGTGCCAGCGGCAGCCGGCGGCGAAGTACAATACGCGTTCGCGCCGCCAACCTGCGGCGACACCGCCGCGCCCCGCGCGGCACGCTCCGTACCGAATCACCCGACGCCACGCACGCCCGCGCGCTGCGCGGCAGTCTCAACCCTTTCTGACTTTCACACCCAAATGGCCCAATACGTTTTCACGATGAACCGGGTCGGCAAGATCGTGCCGCCCAAGCGCCAGATCCTGAAGGACATCTCGCTGTCGTTCTTTCCCGGCGCGAAGATCGGCGTGCTCGGCCTGAACGGCTCGGGCAAGTCGACGCTGATCCGCATCATGGCGGGCGTCGACAACGAAATCGAAGGCGAAGCGACGCCGATGCCGAACCTGAACATCGGCTACCTGCCGCAGGAACCGCAGCTCGACCCGACGAAAACCGTGCGCGAAGCCGTCGAGGAAGGCCTCGGCGACCTGTTCCAGGCGAACAAGAAGCTCGAGGAAATCTACGCCGCATACGCGGAACCGGACGCCGACTTCGACGCACTCGCGGCCGAGCAGGCGAAGTACGAAGCGATCCTCGCGTCGAGCGACGGCGGCAGCCCCGAGCAGCAGCTCGAAGTGGCCGCCGACGCGCTGCGCCTGCCGGCGTGGGACGCGAAGATCGAGCACCTGTCGGGCGGCGAAAAGCGCCGCGTCGCGCTGTGCAAGCTGCTGCTCGAGAAGCCCGACATGCTGCTGCTCGACGAACCGACCAACCACCTCGACGCCGAATCGGTCGACTGGCTCGAGCAGTTCCTGGTGCGTTTCCCGGGCACGGTCGTCGCCGTCACCCACGATCGCTACTTCCTCGACAACGCGGCCGAGTGGATTCTCGAACTCGATCGCGGCCACGGCATTCCGTGGAAGGGCAACTACAGCAGCTGGCTCGACCAGAAGGAAGAGCGCCTGAAGCAGGAAGAAGCGTCTGAATCGGCGCGCCAGAAGGCGATCAAGAAGGAGCTGGAGTGGGTGCGCCAGAACCCGAAGGGCCGCCAGGCGAAGTCGAAGGCGCGTATCGCGCGCTTTGAGGAGCTGAACAGCCAGGAATACCAGAAGCGCAACGAAACGCAGGAAATCTTCATTCCGGTCGGCGACCGCCTCGGCAATGAAGTGATCGAGTTCAAGAACGTCAGCAAGTCGTTCGGCGACCGCCTGCTGATCGACAACCTGAACTTCAAGATTCCGGCCGGCGCGATCGTCGGCATCATCGGCCCGAACGGCGCCGGCAAGTCGACGCTGTTCAAGATGCTGACCGGCAAGGAACAACCGGATTCGGGCGAAGTCGTGATGGGCCCGACCGTGAAGCTCGCGTACGTCGACCAGAGCCGCGACGCGCTCGACGGCTCGAAGACGGTGTTCGAGGAAATCTCGGGCGGCGCCGACGTGCTGACGGTCGGCAAGTACGAAACGCCGTCGCGGGCATACATCGGCCGCTTCAACTTCAAGGGCGGCGATCAACAGAAGATCGTCGGCAACCTGTCCGGCGGCGAACGCGGCCGCCTGCACCTCGCGAAGACGCTGATCTCCGGCGGCAACGTGCTGCTGCTCGACGAACCGTCGAACGACCTCGACGTCGAAACGCTGCGCGCGCTGGAAGACGCGCTGCTCGAATTCGCTGGCTCGGTGATGGTGATCTCGCACGATCGCTGGTTCCTCGACCGGATCGCGACGCACATCCTCGCGTTCGAAGGCGATTCGCAGGTCACGTTCTTCGACGGCAACTACCAGGAATACGAAGCCGACAAGCGTGCGCGCCTCGGCGAGGAAGCCGCGAAGCCGAAGCGTCTGCGCTACAAGCCGATCAGCCGCTGAACGGCGCGGCCCGTGCACCCGGCAGCGCGGCAACGCGGAGCCGGATGCGGAAAGCGGCCGCTGCCGGCTCGGCAAAACAAGAAAGCGGGCTCATGGCCCGCTTTTTTTGCATCCGTCTGACGCAGTCTGCCGGGAGACTACGCGAGCGCGCCCAGCTCGCGCAAACGCGCCTCGGTCGCGGCCGCGCTCGTGTGATGAATGCCGTGCCAGCCGAGCGCCGTCGCGGCCGCCGCGTTCTTCGCGTTGTCGTCGATGAACACGAGTTCGTGCGGCGCGATTCCCGGCAGGAACGGATCGATCCGCGCATGCATTTCGCGGTAGATCGCCGGATCGGGTTTCACGAGCTTCACGCGGCCGGACACGACGATGTCCTTGAAGCGCCGCAGCACCGGGAAGTTGTCCCACGCATACGGAAACGTCTGCGCGGACCAGTTGGTCAGCCCGAAGAGCGGCATGCCCTGCGCATCGAGCCGGTCGACCAGCGCGGCGCCTTCGTCGAGCACGCCGCCGATCATCTCGTGCCAGCGCGCGTAGAACGCGCGGATCAGCGCCTCGTGCGCCGGAAACTTCGCGACGAGTTCGCTCGTCCCTTCGTCGATGGTCTGCCCGCCGTCCTGGCGGATCACCCAGTCCATCGCGCACACGTGCGTGAGGAACCAGCGGCGCTCGGCTTCGTCCGGAATCAGTTGCCGGTACAGATACTCGGGGCTCCAGTCGATCAGCACGCCGCCGAAATCGAACACCACCGCCTTGATCGTCATGCGAACTCCGTGGCGAGCACGTCGGCAAGCGGACGCGGCGTCACCGAATTGCCCGACAGCGTATTGTTTTCCCACACGAAGTGGTGATGCGCGACGATCTGCGCGGCCGACAGGTGCGTGCGCTCGTTCGTCGTGTGCAGGTCGGACACGACGGTCGTCCGGTAACCGAGCAGTGCCGCGCGGCGCGCGGCCGAATCGACGCAGAACTCGGTCGCATAACCGCAGATCAGCACCGAGCGGATGCCGTGGCCGTCGAGCTGCGCGGCGAGCGGCGTGTCGTGGAACGAATCGCTCATCTGCTTGCGGATGCGCCAATCGGCACGCCCGACGATCAGTTCCTCATGCAGCGCCCAGCCTGGCGTGCCGGGCACGATATCGTCGTCCGCGTCGCCGTCGTGCTGCACGAAGCACACGGGCGCGTTCGCCGCGCGCGCCGCCGCCGTCAGCCGGTTGATGCCCGACACGACGTCGTCGAGCCGGTACGCGGGCCGCGCCCGCTGCACCAGTCCGCGCTGCATGTCGATCACGATCACTGCGGTGTCTGCCATCGGTTGCCCTCTCGATCATGGTCCGGCCGTCGCGCGGCCGTTGTCGCTCGTTGCGCGTCGCGTCAGATCGGCTGCGTGCGCGCGTCGAGCCACGCCTTCGCGTCGCCGCTCACGTGCCGGCCGACGCGCTCGCGCACGGTCGCGTGATACGTGTTCAGCCACGCGCGCTCTTCTTCATGGAGCATCTCGACCAGCACGCAGCGCGTGTCGATCGGACACAGCGTCAGCGTCTCGAACGCGAGGAAGTCGCCGAACTCGGTCTGCCCGCCCGCGCGGTTCACGACCAGGTTCTCGATCCGGATGCCCCATTTGCCGGGCCGGTACACGCCCGGCTCGATCGACGTGATCATCCCCTCTTCCATCGCGGTGTACGGCTCGGCCGGCGCGTAGTGCGAGATGACCTGCGGGCCCTCGTGCACGTTCAGGAAGTAGCCGACGCCGTGGCCGGTGCCGTGGCCGTAGTCGAGCCCAGCCGCCCACATCGGCGCGCGCGCGATCGCGTCGAGCATCGGCGAGCGAATGCCGCGCGGGAAACGTGCACGCGACAGCGCCATCATCGACTTCAGCACGATCGTGAAATCGCGGCGCTGCAGGTCGCTGACCGTGCCGACCGGCACGACGCGCGTGATGTCGGTCGTGCCGGTCGTGTACTGGCCGCCCGAATCGACGAGCAGCAGGCCGTCGCCGGCGATCGTCGCGTGCGACTCGGGGGTCGCGCGATAGTGCGGCATCGCGCCGTTCGCGTTGAAGCCGGCGATCGTCGCGAAGCTCGGCGACACGTAGCCGGGGCGCCGCGCGCGCGCGGCCGTGAGCTGCTCGTCGATCGTCAGCTCGGTGATCTTCTCGCGGTTCACCGCCTGCTCGAACCACGCGAAGAATTCGGCGAGCGCGGCGCCGTCGTGCTCCATCGTCACGCGCACGTGCTCGATCTCGGCGGACGTCTTGCGCGACTTCGCGAACGTCGACGGGTTCACGGCCTCGACCAGCTTCACGCCGGCCGGCACGGCCTCGAGCGTGCCGAACGTCACGCGGCGCGGGTCGATCAGCAGCGTCGCGCCGTCGGGCAGCGCCGCGAGCGCCGCGCGCGCGGCGTCATACGCGCGGACCTCGACGCCGTCCCGCGCGAGCGACGCGGCCAGCGCCGGCGACACCTTGCCGTCGGCGACGAACAGCGTCGCGCGGTCGGCGCCGATCATCGCGTGCGCGACGAACACGGGGTTGAAGTTGACGTCGGCGCCGCGCAGATTGAACAGCCACGCGAGATCGTCGAGCGTCGACACGAAATGCCATTGCGCGCCCTGCGCGTGCATCGCGCGCCGCACTTCGGCGAGCTTGCTTGCGCGCGTCGTGTCGGCCTGCGGCGCCACGTGCTCGAACACCGCGTCGCCCGGCAGCCCCGGGCGCTCAGGCCAGATCGCGTCGAGCAGGTCGAGATCGGTGCGCAGCGCGATGCCGCGCGCGCTCAGCGCGGCCGTCAGCGCGCGTGCCGCCGCGACGCCGAGCACGGCACCGTCGACGCCGACCGTCGCACCGGCCGGCACGTTCTGCGCGAGCCAGTCGACATGCGGCGCGCTTTGCTGCCCGCCCGTCATCTTCATCAGCTGGACGCCCGTGCCGGCGAGTTCCGCCTCGGCCTGCACCCAGTAACGGCTGTCGACCCACAAGCCCGCGAAATCCGCGGTCACGACCAGCGTGCCGACCGAGCCCGTGAAACCGGACAGCCAGCGGCGCGCCTGCCAGCGTTCGGGCAGGTACTCGGACAGGTGAGGATCGGCGGACGGCACGAGATAGGCGGCCAGGTCCTCGCGGACCATCGCGCCGCGCAGCAGCGCGAGGCGAGCCGGCACCGACGAGACTTCGGGGAGACGGGCATTCATGATTTCACCTGAGAGCTTTCAGCGACGGGCAGACACCGCGACCGTCACGGCTACGGCGAGGAACGCGACACCGGTGCAGATCGGCCATTCGAGCGTTTCGCCATCGTAAAACAGTCCAGAGAGATTGCCGGCCATGCGCGCGGCGGCGGCGCCTGCGATGCCGACGAGCACCGCGATCCACCATGCCGGCCGGCCCGTGCGCCGCATCGGATGCAGCCACCGGCCGAACAGCCCGACGGCCGCTCCCAGGACAAGGATTCCAAACCAGTTCATTCGACGCCTTCTATAAATTCAGATTCGTCCCATAGGCGTGAACGTTGCCAGCGACTAGCATCGATTCATCCATGAACCCGAGACCAGCCGGGCGCCGCGAACATTCGAGTGTAGGGGCCGACCCGACGTTATGGCAAGCGCGCACCGGCAGCCGTATTGAAGAAATCCTCATGCGAATCGCCCTGATCGATCCGGAGGCACGTCATGCTGCGCTCCTGAACCGCCTGCTCTTCGCCGGCGGTCACGTGTGCCACGCGTTTCCGTCCAGCGCCGCGTTCTTCGAGTGGCTCGCCACCGATACCTGCGACATGCTGATCACCGGCAACTGGGCCGGCGATCAGCCGGCCGAGGAAGTCATTCCGCGTGCGCAAGCGATCCTGCCCGGCCTGCCGGCCATCGCCGTGATGCAACTGCCGCGCGAAAGCGAAGTCGTGTCATGCCTGCACGCGGGCGCCGACGACTGCCTCGTGCGCCCGGTGAGCGGGCCCGAGCTGCTCGCACGGGTGAATGCGCTGAGCCGGCGCGCCGGCGTCCGGCGGCCGCCGAATCGGTCGCGCGAAATGTATGGCGAATACGCCTTCGATGCGACCCACGGCCTCGTGCGCTTCGGCGACGTGGTCGTCGCGCTCACGCCGAAGGAGTTCCGCTTCGCGCAACTGCTGTTCGCGAACCTCTCCCGGCCCGTGTCGCGCGCCCATATCCTCGAAACCGTGTGGGCCCGCCGCCGCGACATGAAGTCGCGCACGCTCGACACGCACGCGTCCCGGCTGCGCAGCAAGCTGCAGTTGCTTCCGGAGCATGGCTACCGCCTTCTGCCGCTCTACGGCTACGGCTATCAGCTCGACCGCGTGCCGATCGAGCCCCCAAATTCGAGGCCACGCCACGCTGATGCCCGGTATGCCGCGAGTGAGGAAATCACCGAAACGCTATAATATGCGGCTAAACGATAGCCCTCGATATGCAACTCCTCACGATCGGAATCAACCACCACACTGCGCCTGTCGCCCTGCGCGAACGCGTGGCGTTTCCGCTCGAGCAAATCAAGCCGGCTCTCGTCACGTTCAAGAACGTGTTCCTGGGCCCCCAGGCGCCCAACGCGCCCGAAGCGGCGATCCTCTCCACCTGCAACCGCACCGAACTCTATTGCGCCACCGATGATCGGGCCGCACGCGAGGGGGCGATTCGCTGGCTGTCGGAGTACCACCGGATTCCGGTCGACGAGCTCGCGCCGCACGTCTACGCGCTGCCGCAGTCGGAAGCGGTCCGGCACGCATTCCGCGTCGCGTCGGGCCTCGACTCGATGGTGCTCGGTGAAACGCAGATTCTGGGCCAGATGAAGGACGCGGTGCGCACCGCGACGGAAGCCGGCGCGCTCGGCACCTACCTGAACCAGCTGTTCCAGCGCACGTTCGCCGTCGCGAAGGAAGTGCGCGGCACGACCGAGATCGGCGCGCAGTCGGTGTCGATGGCCGCCGCCGCCGTCCGCCTCGCGCAGCGCATCTTCGAAAAGGTTTCGGATCAGCGCGTGCTGTTCATCGGCGCCGGCGAGATGATCGAGCTGTGCGCGACGCACTTCGCCGCGCAGAGCCCGCGCGAGCTCGTCGTCGCGAACCGCACGGCCGAACGCGGCCAGCGGCTCGCCGAACGCTTCAACGGCCGCGCGATGCCGCTGTCGGATCTGCCCGCCCGCATGCACGAATTCGACATCATCGTGTCGTGCACCGCGTCGACGCTGCCGATCATCGGCCTCGGCGCGGTCGAACGCGCGGTGAAGGCACGCCGCCATCGGCCGATCTTCATGGTCGACCTCGCGGTACCGCGCGACATCGAGCCGGAAGTCGGCAAGCTGAAGGACGTGTTCCTCTACACCGTCGACGATCTCGGCGCGATCGTGCGCGAAGGCAACGCATCGCGCCAGGCCGCGGTTGCGCAAGCTGAGACGATCATCGAGACGCGCGTGCAGAATTTCATGCAGTGGCTCGACACGCGTAGCGTCGTGCCGGTGATTCGTCACATGCATACGCAGGCCGACGCGCTGCGCCGCGCGGAAGTCGAGAAGGCGCAAAAGCTGCTCGCGCGCGGCGACGATCCGGCGGCAGTCCTCGAAGCGCTGTCGCAGGCGCTCACCAACAAGCTGATCCACGGCCCGACGAGCGCGCTCAACCGCGTGAACGGCGCCGACCGCGATTCGCTGATCGACCTGATGCGCGGCTTCTACCAGCACGCGCCGCGCTCGAACGACCAGTCCGGCCACTAGCGCCGGCCGGTTGCCCTGCCGCCGGCCGCGAGCCGGCCTATCCTTTTCGAATACCCTTGCCCGGGAGCGCCGCTCCACACCATGAAGACGAGCATGCAACGCAAGCTCGACCAGCTGTCTATCCGGCTGGCCGAACTGAACGACCTGCTGAGCCGCGAAAACGTCACGGCCGACCTCGACCAGTACCGCAAGCTGACGCGCGAACACGCGGAACTCGGCCCGGTCGTCGAGCAGTACGCGCTGTGGCGCCAGTCGCGCAGCGACGAGACGGCCGCGCAGGAACTGCTCGCCGATGCGTCGATGCGCGATTTCGCCGAAGAGGAAATTCGCAGCGCGCGCGAACGCATGGTTCGCCTCGAAGGCGAATTGCAGAAGATGCTGCTGCCCAAGGACCCGAACGACGACCGCAACATCTTCCTCGAAATCCGCGCCGGCACCGGCGGCGACGAATCGGCGCTGTTCGCGGGCGACCTGCTGCGCATGTACCTGCGCTTCGCGGAACGTCAGCGCTGGCAGGTCGAGATGATGTCGGAGAGCCCGTCGGACCTCGGCGGCTACAAGGAAGTGATCGTGCGGATCGCGGGCCAGGGCGCGTACTCGCGCCTGAAGTTCGAATCGGGCGGCCATCGTGTGCAACGCGTGCCGGCAACCGAGACGCAGGGGCGCATCCACACGTCCGCCTGCACGGTCGCGGTGATGCCGGAAGCCGACGAGATCGGCGAGGTCGAGATCAATCCGGCCGACCTGCGGATCGACACGTTCCGCGCGTCGGGCGCGGGCGGCCAGCACATCAACAAGACCGATTCGGCCGTGCGCGTCACGCACATCCCGACCGGGATCGTCGTCGAGTGCCAGGACGACCGTTCCCAGCACAAGAACAAGGATCGCGCGCTGAAAGTGCTCGCCGCACGCATCAAGGACAAGCAGTATCACGAGCAGCACGCGAAAGAAGCGGCGACGCGCAAGAGCCTGATCGGCTCCGGCGACCGCTCGGAACGGATCCGCACGTACAACTTCCCGCAGGGCCGGATGACCGATCACCGGATCAACCTGACGCTGTACCGGCTCGAGGCGCTGATGGACGGCGATCTCGACGAACTGATCGGCGCGCTCGTCACCGAACACCAGGCCGAACTGCTCGCGTCGCTCGGCGACACCGACTGAGGTCGCGATGCCCGACACCACCGCCGACGAACTGCTGCGCGCGTCGCCGCTCGACCCGGTCGATGCGCGCGTGCTGCTCGCATACGCGCTCGGCTGGACCCGCACGCAGTTGATCACGCGCGGCGACGCCCCGCTCGAGCCGGCCGCGATCGCACGCTACCAAGCGCTCGAAGCGCGCCGCGCGGCCGGCGAGCCGGTCGCGCAGCTCGTCGGGATGCGCGAATTCTTCGGCCGTCCGTTCGACGTGACGCCCGATGTGCTGATCCCGCGCCCGGAAACCGAACTGCTCGTCGAAGCCGCGCTCGACGCGATCGACGGACGGCCGCATCCGGCGGTGCTCGATCTGGGCACCGGCAGCGGCGCGATCGCCGTGTCGATCGCCGCCGAACGGCCCGATGCGCGCGTGTGGGCGCTCGACCGTTCGCCGGCCGCGCTCGAAGTCGCGCAACGCAACGCGAGCAAGCTGCTCGACGCGCGCCGCCCCGGCGGCCCGCTGCACTGGCTGCAGAGCAACTGGTACGCCGCGCTCGATCCGCTGCTCGCGTTCGACGCGATCGTCAGCAACCCGCCGTACATCGCGCAGCACGATCCGCACCTCGCGCAGGGCGACCTGCGGTTCGAGCCGCGCGGCGCGCTCACCGACGATGCCGACGGTCTCAGCGCGATCCGCACGATCGTCGCCGGCGCCGGCGCCTATCTGAAGCCCGGCGGCACGCTATGGATCGAGCACGGCTACGACCAGGCCGAAGCCGTGCGCGCATTGCTCCTGTCACGCGGCTTCATCGCGGTCGAATCGCTCGCCGATCTGGCCGCGATCGAACGCACGACGGGCGGCCGCCGGCCCGGCTGATGGCCGGCCCGCCCGGTTGAAATCCGCTATCATTTCGTTCTAACGCCCCGCAAACGCAAGGTCAGTCATGGACACCCAACAACGTATCAAGCAAATCGTCGACGAAAACCAAGTCGTGCTCTTCATGAAGGGCAACGCACAATTCCCGATGTGCGGCTTCTCGGGCCGCGCCGTGCAGGTGCTGAAGGCCTGCGGCGTCGACCAGTTCAAGACGGTCAACGTGCTGGAAGACGACGAAATCCGCCAGGGCATCAAGGAATTCTCGAACTGGCCGACCATTCCCCAGCTGTACGTGAAGGGCGAATTCATCGGCGGCTCGGACATCATGATGGAGATGTACCAGTCCGGCGAACTGCAGCAACTGTTCGCCGCCGCGTAACGCCCCCTTCCCGATGGCATCTCCCAGCGCGCCGCCACGCCGGCTGATCGTCGCGATCACCGGCGCCACCGGCGCGGTCTATGGCGTGCGGCTGCTCGAACTGCTGCGCGCCGCCGGCGGCGTCGAAACGCATCTGCTGGTTTCGAACGCCGGCTGGCTCAATATCCAGCATGAACTGAAGCTGTCGAAGGCCGAGGTCGAAAGCCGGGCGGATGTCGTGCATTCGGTGCGCGATGTCGGCGCGACGATCGCATCCGGTTCGTTCGCGACCGACGGGATGGTGATCGCGCCCTGCTCGATGAAGACGCTCGCGAGCGTCGCGCATGGCCTGTCGGACAACCTGATCACGCGCGCGGCCGACGTCACGCTGAAGGAACGCCGCCGCCTCGTGCTGATGGTGCGCGAAACGCCGTTCAACCTCGCGCATTTGCGCAACATGACCGCCGTGACCGAAATGGGCGGCATCGTGTTTCCCCCGCTGCCCGCGTTCTACGCGATGCCGAAGACGATCGAGGAACTCGTCGACCAGACCGTCACCCGCGTCCTGGATCTGTTCGCACTCAGTGCACCGATGACGACACCGTGGGCTGGCATCCGGCCAGCAGGGTAAGCCGCTCGACACGGCGCTTCGGCGCCGTTCTTCACGCATCTTCGCCGATTCAGCCGCCTTCCCGCTCGATCCGGCAATCTCAAGCCTCAACCTGCCATCGAAGGCCCGAAGTCGCCCAATTATAAACAAGCAAGATTCAATCAAATTCCATTTAGCCGATTTATCAATGATTGGTGTGCGCCTATAGTCACAGGCAAATCCCTTTTGCAGGCTCCCCACCATGAACCGCTTGCCCTCGCTTTATCTGTCCCACGGCGCCCCGACGCTGCCGATCGACCCGACACTCCCCTCCGGTGCGTTCACGCACCTCGGCGCCGAATTGCCGCGTCCGCGCGCGGTGCTGATGCTGTCCGCGCACTGGGGCACGCAACAGCCGGTCGCGAGCGTGGCCGCGCATCCTGAAACGATTCACGACTTCTACGGCTTCCCGCGCGCGCTGTACGAAATCCAGTACCCGGCGCCAGGCGCGCCCGAGGTCGCCGAACGGGCGGCCGCGCTGCTGAATGCAGCCGGCATCCCGACCGCGACGACCGAGCACGGCCTTGACCACGGCGCGTGGGTGCCGATGCTGCTGATGTTCCCGGAGGCCGACGTGCCCGTCGCGCAGTTGTCGATCCAGCCGCGCGCGGACGCCGCCCATCACTTCGCGCTCGGCCGCGCGCTGCGGCCGCTGCGCGACGAAGGCGTGATGGTGATCGGCTCGGGCCAGATCACGCACAACCTGCGCGCGGCCGATTTCGGCGCGGCGCCCGAGGATGCGGACCCGCGCGTCGCGGAATTCACCGACTGGTTCGAGGCGAAGCTCGCCGCGCGCGATGTCGACGCGCTGCTCGACTATCGCCGGCAGGCGCCGCATGCGGCGCTGATGCATCCGACCGACGAGCACCTGCTGCCGGTGTTCACCGCGCTCGGCGCGGCCGACGACGACTACCAGCTCGGCATCCAGTCGCTCGGCACGTATCAACGCGTGCTCGCGATGACGAACTACGTGTTCGGAAGCGCGGCCGCCTGAATCCGGCGACACGGCCGGCGGCAGCAAACAAAAAGCCCGCCCGAGCAGCGCTCGGACGGGCTTTTTCAACGCTTTCCGCCACCGCCGATTCCGGTGGCGGGTCAGGCGTCAGGCACCGACCCCTTCGAGGATCTCGTCGTGCGACTCACGCTCGTCGAGATACTGGGTCCGGTAGCCCGTGTTCACGCCCCAGAAGTAGAACACCAGCGAGATGGCCGCGACGATCAGCATGTCCCAGCCGTACGGCAGCACACCGTAACCGCCGAACTCCTTGCTGCCGATCAGCGACAGCACGGCCATCGTCGGCAGGTACGCGACCAGCCACCACGCGGCCTTCAGGTCGGCGCCCCAGCCGGTCCAGCCCGACTTCGCCTGGAAGTAGAAATACACCGGCAGCGCGACGATCATCAGCAGGATGATTTCGCCGGTCAGCGGCCACTTCGCCCAGTACAGGATCAGCGACGCGCAGACAAACGCGAACGGTGCGATCAGCTTCATCAGCGGGATCGACAGCGGACGCTCGATGTCGGTCGCCGCGCGGCGCAGCGCCATCAGGCTGATCGGGCCGGTCAGGTACGAGATCACCGTCGCGACCGAAATCACCGCCGCGAGCGAGCTCCAGCCGCGGAAGAAGAACAGGAAGATGAACGACACGAGCAGGTTGAACCACATCGCCTGGCGCGGCACGCCGTAGATCGGGTGCACGTTGCCGAACATCTTCGGCATCGTGTTGTTGCGTTCCATCGCGTAGATCATGCGGGTGGTCGTCGCCATGTAGGTCGTACCGGTGCCGCTCGGGCTGATGAACGCGTCGACATACAGCAGGATCGCGAGCCAGTTCAGGTTCAGCGCGATCGCGAGTTCCGCGAACGGCGACGAGAAGTTGAAGTGCGCCCAGCCCTTCGCGACGTCGGCCGGGTTCACCGAGCCGATGTACGCCATCTGCAGCAGCACGTAGATCACGAGTGCGATCAGGATCGACGTGATCACCGCGAACGGCACGCTGCGCGACGGATTGCGCGCTTCACCGGCCAGGTTCACCGGGCTCTGGAAGCCGTTGAACGCGAACACGATGCCGCTCGTCGCGACCGCGGTCAGCACGGCCGACCAGCCGTACGGCGCGAAGCTTGCATTCGACGCGGTGCCGAGGTTTTCCGAATGGAAGCTCGACATCATCAGGCCGAGGATCGTGAGGCCGGGGATCAGGAACTTGAAGATCGTGATCGCGGTGTTCGCACGCGCGAAGGCCTTGACGCCCCAGTAGTTCAGCATGAAATAGATGACGACCAGCACGGCCGACAGCAGCAGGCCGGGTGTCGTCAGCTCGCCGTTCACGAACAATGCGTGCGCCCACGGGTACTGCCACGTGCTCATGTACTGGATCGATGCTTCCGCCTCGATCGGAATCACCGATACGATCGCGATCCAGTTCGCCCATGCGCTGAT
This sequence comes from Burkholderia sp. RF7-non_BP4, assembly GCF_001521935.1. Classification (NCBI taxonomy): domain Bacteria; kingdom Pseudomonadati; phylum Pseudomonadota; class Betaproteobacteria; order Burkholderiales; family Burkholderiaceae; genus Burkholderia; species Burkholderia sp. RF7-non_BP4. Next base: position 40,602 of record NZ_LOTA01000057.1, read on the forward strand.
GAAGCCCACCAGCGAACCGTGCGAGTAGCGCGCGTAGCGCACCATGCCGCCCGACTCGGGGAACATCGCGCCCAGTTCGGCATACGTCAGCGCAATCGCGAGAATCACGACCGCGCCGATGACCCATGCGCAAATCGCCGCCGGACCGGCAATCTTCGCAGCCTTCCAGGCGCCGAACAGCCAGCCCGAGCCGATAATCGAACCCAGTCCCGTCAGCATGAGTGCAAACGGGCCGATGTTCCGTTGAATAGAACTCTTCACATCCTCTCCTATGTCTCAAAAAGCATGGTCGGCACGCTGTCCGGGATCGGCTCGGATAGCACCGCGCATGCAATTTTGGGGGGAAGGATCACCCGATCGGGGCAACCCTTCCACGCGGCGCGTAGTTTAACGGTTGCACCTCCAAGTTGGCGCCAAAATCGTTCGGCCCCTACAAAAAATTCGCGTCGTTTGCAAGGTTTGTAAACCTTAACTCCGCAATAACCCTGAGTGCATGGAAATACGGTTGACCGCGCGCCCGAATAGCCGTATAAACAACGTTGCAGGATTTCAAGCGGCGAGTGAATTGGTTCTTTCGTAGTTCGCCCATCAACGGTACTCCGGTTGGTCCCATTACCCCCTTCCTTGATTTTCCGCACCCATGGGCCTCGGCCCCGTTTTATCTTTTTAGGAACAAGTAACATGGCAACCGGTACCGTCAAGTGGTTCAATGACGCAAAGGGCTTCGGCTTCATCACCCCGGAAGGCGGCGGCGACGATCTGTTCGCGCACTTCTCGGAAATCCGCGTCGAAGGCTTCAAGACGCTGCAAGAAAACCAGAAGGTTGAATTCGAAGTGAAGACGGGCCCGAAGGGTCTGCAAGCTGCGAACATCCGTCCGGTCTAAGTTCGGCGCGATATTTCGTGTAAAAAAGCCCCGCTTCGGCGGGGCTTTTTGTTTTCCGGCGCGGGCAGCCTTCGGGCCGCCGCCGATCCGAATGGCGTTCGGTCAGCCGAACAGCCGCTGCGCGTGAATGCCGAGCCCGGTCGCGACGCTCGCGAGGCGATCGCCGAACACCGGCTGCGCGTCCGGGAACGCGCCGGCAAGTGCACCCGACAGGAACGCGAGCCCGGTCGAGCCGCCGGTGAAATACAGCGCGCCGACGTCGCGCGGCGCAACGCCCGCAAGCCGCACCGTTTCGCGCGCGGCATCCACGATGCGCGCGGTGTCGTCGACGCTCGCATCGACGAGGCGTTCGGCGTCGAACGCGATCTGCAGATCCTCTTCCACGTCGTTCAGGTCGATCATCGTCTCCCCGCCCGCCGCCACGCCGATCTTCGCTTCTTCCGCGCGCGCCATCAGCGCATGCCCGAGCCGTTGCTCGACCACGCGCGTGAGCCGGTCGTACTGTCGTACGTCCTGGTACAGATGCTTCATCAGCTTCAGCTCGCCCAGCCGCTTCGGCGTATAGACCGTGTTGATCAGATGCCAGGTCGCCAGGTCGAAATATATCCGGTTCGGCAGCTCGCGCCCCTCGGGATCGAGCGAGCGGTAGCCGAACGCCGGCAGGATCGCCGCCAGCTCGACGCGACGGTCGTAATCGGTACCCGCGACGTGCACGCCGTGGTGCGCGAGCACGTCATCCTTGCGCTCGAGGCGCGCCATGCGCTCCGGCCCGACGCGCACCAGCGAGAAGTCCGACGTGCCGCCGCCGATGTCGGCGACCAGCACGAGCCGCTCGGCCTGCTGGCGCGACTCGTAGTCGAAAGCGGCCGCGATCGGTTCGTACTGGAAATGCACGTCCGTGAAACCGACCGACCGCGCGGCGGCTTCGAGCTGGTCCTGCGCGAGGCGGTCGGCGCGCGGATCGTCGTCGACGAAGAACACCGGCCGGCCGAGCACCGCGCGCCCGATCGGCGCGCCGGCGCGCGCTTCGGCCTTGCGCTTCAGGTGCGTCAGGAAGCGCGCGATGATCTCCGTGTACGCCATCGCGCTGCCGTCGCCGAGATCGGTCGTGGTTTCCGCGAGCGGCGAGCCGAGGATGCTCTTCATCGAGCGCATCAGGCGACCGTCGAAACCGTCGATATAGGATGCGAGCGCCGCACGGCCGTATTCGACCGTCTGCTCGTCGTTGTTGAAGAAGATCGCGGTGGGCAGCGTCAGGTGGTCGCCCTCGACGGGCGCGAGGCGCATGCCGTCGCAGTCGGGCAGTGCCACGGCGGAATTGGACGTGCCGAAATCGATCGCGCAGTAAGTCATGGGAAGGTGCCGCAGCATGGCCGGCGCGAAAACGGAAAGGACGGGCTTTTTAACATGAAGCCCGCCGGATCACAACCGGATCGCCCACCGATGCCGGTGCAACCGGCCCGGGGGCCGCGATCGGGCGCACCCGCGGCGCGCCGTCGACGGGTGCGGACAGGGGATCGATCCTGCGCCACGCCTCTGCGCCGCCCGCTTGCGGCGCGCCGGCAACTGACGCGGACCGGGTGCTCGACGAACGCTGCCGGCTTGCGGATCAGGCTGCGGCGTCGAAACCCTTCTTCCATGCGCCCGCATAGACGACTTCGCCGATCGCGTGACGCGTGCGCGGCGCCTTTTCGCGATCGCGCAGCACCGGATCGAGCTTGTCGACGTTGCCGTAGTGGCCGAGCGAGATGATCGCCGGAACCGCGACGTCGGCCGGAATCTCGAATGCGTCGCGGAACGCCTTCGCGTCGAAGCCGCTCATCTGGTGTGCGGCGAGACCCAGCGCATGCGCCTGCAGCACCAGCGACATCGCGGCGGCGCCCGCGTCGTACAGCGCGGTCGGCGCCGGCTCGCCCTTCGGCGTGAGCGTGTGCGCGGTCACGGCGATCAGCACCGGCGCCGGCGCGTTCCAGCCCTGGTTGAACGGCACCAGCGTCGCGAATGCGCGCTTGAACGCCGCTTCGTCCTGCGTGCGGTCGAACACGATGAAGCGCCACGGTTGCGCGTTGTACGCGGACGGCGCCCAGCGCGCGGCTTCGAGCACCGCATGCAGATCGGCGCCGCTGATCGGCTCGTCCGAATACGCGCGCGGGCTCCAGCGGCCCGCGATCAGGTCGTGAATCGAAACAGTGGTGGGTGCAGGTTTGACGGACATGCGGTTCCTCGCTGACATCGATGAAGGGGCGCGAACGCCTGGCGAACCGCAAGCATAACCGCTTGAGGCGTCACGCGCCCGGTCATCCCGCGCAATGCAAATCACCGATTCCGCATTGACCGGCCGCGCCCGCGCACGGGCCGGCCGGAGCGCCGCGCTCAGGCGGCCTGCGCGGCCGCGCGGGACGGGCCGCGGTTGATCCGCAGCACGATCAGCGCGCCGACGATGCAGAGCCCGCCCGAAATCATCGACGCGATCGTATAGGTGCCGAGGCTGGCACGCAGCAGCCCCGCGCCGAGCGCCGCGAATGCCGCGCCGAGCTGGTGGCCCGCGACGATCCAGCCGAACACGACCGGCGCCGCGGCCTTGCCGAACACGTCGGTGGCGAGCCGTACCGTCGGCGGCACGGTCGCGATCCAGTCGAGCCCGTAGAACATCGCGAACAGCGGCAGCCCGAAGAAATCGATGCCGAACGCATGCGGCAGGTAGATCAGCGACAATCCGCGCAGCCCGTAGTACCAGAACAGCAGCACGCGGTTGTCGTAGCGGTCGGACAGCCAGCCCGACAGCGTCGTGCCGAACAGGTCGAACACGCCCATCGCCGCGAGCAGCGATGCGCCCTGCACTTCGGTCATCCCGTAGTCGCTGCACATCGCGATCAGGTGCGTGCCGACATAGCCGTTGGTGCTCGCACCGCAAATGAAGAAGCTGAAGAACAGGAGCCAGAAGTCGCGCGAGCGGCTCGCCGTCAGCAGCGTGCGGAACGCGACCGCGAGCGGGTTCTCCTTCGTCGCGTCGGGCGCGGCCGGCGCGTCGGCCGGCTCGCCGTACGGGCGCAGCTTCACGTCGGCCGGCCGCTCGGGCAGCAGGAACGCGACCAGCGGAATCACGATCGCGGCCGCCACCGCGACGACCAGCACGACCGGCCGCCAGCCGTGTCGCTGCGCGATCGCCGCGAGCATCGGCAGGAACACGAGCTGGCCGGTGGCCGTGCTCGCCGTCAGGATGCCCATCACCAGGCCGCGCCGCGCATGGAACCAGCGCGTGACGAAGGTCGCCGACAGCGTCAGCGCGACGACACCCGTCGAGCAGCCGACCATCAGCCCCCAGATCACGACCATCTGCCAGCTCTGCGTCATCATCGACGACAGCGCGACGCCCGCGCTCATGGTCACCAGCGCGGTCAGGATCGTCGGCCGCAGCCCGAAGCGCTGCATCGCCGCCGCCGCGAACGGGCCCGTCAGGCCGTACAGCGCGATGTTCACCGAAATCGCCAGCGAAATCGCCGCGCGGCTCCAGCCGAGTTCGCGCTCGAGCGGCACCATCAGCACGCTCGGTGTCGCGCGCGTGCCGGCCGCGGCCAGCAGGATCAGGAAAACCACCGCCGCCGCGAGCCATCCGTAATGGAAACGCCCGCCGATTCGTGTCACTGCCCAGTTCATGTCATCGCTCTCCAGTTGGCGGCCCGGCGCCCGCGCGCCTGCCCCGCCTCACCACCAGGCCACCTCCGCCGCACGCTGCATCGGCTGACCCGGGCCGATACCTGGCATTCGTCTGTCGATCCGTCGGCATTGTTACCGATCGGTCACAAGTGTGTTGCGATCGTAGTTACCAGTCGGTAACATGTCAAGCAATTCACCACGCAGTCGAGGGTCATCATGTCGGGCATCGAAGCCGCCAACAAGCCGCCGGCACGCCGCACGCGCCAGCCGATCGCCGCGGCCGCCGCGCACGAACACCTGCTGCGCGCCGCGGAGGAGCTGTTTTACAAGGAAGGGGTGCGCGCGGTCGGCGTCGAGGCGGTCGTGGAACGCGCGGGCGTCAACAAGATGAGCCTGTACCGCCAGTTCTCGTCGAAGGACGAGCTGATCCTCGCGTATCTCGAACGGATGGATGCGTGCTTCTTCGAGCGCTTCGATTCGAGCGTCGCGAAGCATCCGGGCCAGCCGAAGGCGCAGTTGATCCAGTATTTCGTCGATCTCGCGGAGCGCGCGACGCAGAAGGACTATCGCGGCTGCCCGTTCGTCAACGTCGCGGCCGAATTCCCCGATGCGTCGCATCCGGCGCGCGAGCGCGTCGCGCAGAACAAGGAGCAGTTGATGAAGCGGCTCGTCGAGCTATGCGAAGGCGCAGGCGCCCGGCAGCCGCAAGCGCTCGCCGACGCGCTCGCGCTCGTGGTCGAGGGCATCTACGCGGCCAGCCAGACCTACCGGCACGGCGAAACGCCGATCGGCACCGCGCCCGCGCTGGTCACTCAATTGATCGAAGCCGCCTGCGCGTGACGGGCGGTGCATGCGCAAATCTCGCGTGCCCGCTCCGCTACAATGCGGCCCTCGCTGCCGCCTGACCCGACTGCCCTCGCCATGACCGATACCCGCCCCGATTCGCACGACGACATCCTCGCCGCCACGCGGCACTGGCTCGCGCGCGCGGTGATCGGGCTCAATCTGTGCCCGTTCGCGAAGAGCGTCTACGTGAAGGAGCAGGTGCGCTATGCGATCAGCGAAGCGACGACGCTCGAGGACGCGCTCGCCGACCTCGAAACCGAGTTGCGCGCGCTCGAAGCGGCGGATCCGCAGCAGGTCGACACGACGCTCGTGATCTATCCGCGCGCGTTCGCGGATTTCGTCGACTACAACGATGCGCTGTTCTTCGCCGACCGGCTCGTGCGGCAACTGCGGCTCGACGGCGTGCTGCAGATCGCGAGCTTCCATCCCGAGTACCGGTTCGAAGGCAGCGAAGCCGACGACATCGAGAACTACACGAACCGCGCGCCGTATCCGATGCTGCACCTGCTGCGCGAGGACAGCATCGCGCGCGCGGTCGACGCGTTCCCGGACGCGTCCGCGATCTACGAGAAAAACCAGGAAACGCTGCGCCGCCTCGGCCACGACGGCTGGCGCGAATGGATGCGCCGGCCGGGCGACGACGTCTGACGCGTCGCGCGACGGCCGGCTGCCGCGCGGCAAACGGGCTGCGCGTCGGCCGGCGTCAGTCCGAAGCCGGCTCGGCGGCCTCGCCCGCCGCCGCCGCGGGCGCCGGCGCGAAGAAGCGCTCGTTCAGTTCGGCGAGCCCGAACATGCCGAGGATCTCGTTCAGCCGCTCGGCGGGCTTGCGGCGCGGCAGGTTCTTGTACTGCGCGATGATCAGCTCGTTCTTCATCGAATGTTCCCAGCCGACCAGCTCGGTCACGCTGACCTGGTATCCGTGCGCCTCGAGCTGCAGGCAGCGCAGCACGTTGGTGATCTGGCTGCCGAATTCGCGCGTATGCAGCGGATGCCGCCACACTTCCGTCAGCGCGTTCGCGAGCGACTTGCCCTTGTTCCTGCGCAGCACGCCCGCGACTTCCGCCTGGCAGCACGGCACCAGCACGATGTGCTGCGCGCGTTTCGCGAGGGCGAAACGGATCGCGTCGTCGGTCGCCGTGTCGCATGCATGCAGCGCGGTGACGACATCGACCGTTTCGGGCAGCGTCGGCGACGTGATCGAATCGGCGACCGACAGGTTCAGGAACGACATGCCGCCGAACCCGAGTCGCGCGGCGAGTTCGGTGGAGCGCGTGACGAGCTCCTCGCGCGTCTCGATCCCGTACACGTGCGACGCGAACGCCGGCGTGCCGTGCCCCGGCTGCTGCTTGAAGAACAGGTCGTACAGGATGAAGCCGAGATACGACTTGCCGGCGCCGTGATCGACGAGCGTCACGCCGCCCTTGTCGGCCTGCACGCTCGCGAGCAGCGGCTCGATGAACTGGAACAGGTGATAGACCTGCTTCAGCTTGCGGCGGCTGTCCTGGTTCAGCTTGCCGTCGCGGGTGAGGATGTGCAGTTCCTTCAGCAGCTCGACGGACTGCTCCGGACGGATTTCGTAGGTCTTGTTCGACATCGTGAAGCGGCGCCGGGCCACGGTCGGTCGACCACGGCCCGGCGGCGGGAATTCGTGAGGAATGGCGACAGTTTACCGAAAATACGCGATCAGGCCCGCGCGCCGAGCCGCCAGAGCGACGTAACCTCGGCGCGGCGTGCCGCGTGCAGCGGGTCGTCCGTGTCGGCGGACTTCGGGTGCGCGGGGCGGATGTCTTCGCGGCCGAGCACGACGAGACCGGCTTCGTCGATCCATTGCAGCAGCGTGTCGCGCGGCCGCAGGCCGAGATGCTCGGCAAAATCGGACAGGATCAGCCAGCCTTCGCCGCCCGGTTCGAGATGGTCGGCGAGCCCCGCGAGGAAACCGCGCAGCATGCGGCTGTCGGGATCGTAGACCGCATATTCGATCGGCGCGCTCGGACGGGCCGGCACCCACGGCGGATTGCAGACGACGAGCGGCGCGCGGCCGGCCGGAAACAGGTCGGCTTCGACGACCTCGACGCGCTCGGCATGACCGAGCCGCGCGACGTTCTAGCGGGCGCACGCGAGCGCGCGCGGATCCTGATCCGTCGCGACGATGCGTTCGACGCCGCGCGACGCGAGCACGGCCGCGAGCACGCCGGTGCCCGTGCCGATGTCGAACGCGAGCGACGTCGCGGGCAGCGGCGTGCGCGCGACGAGTTCGACGTATTCGCCGCGCACCGGCGAAAACACACCGTAATGCGGATGGATCGGCGCGCCGCCGAGCGCCGGAATCGGCACGCCCTTCTTGCGCCATTCGTGCGCGCCGACGAGGCCGAGCAGCTCGCGCAGCGACACGACCGACGGCGCGCCGCCCGGGCCGTATGCTTCCTCGCACGCGGCACGCACGTCGGGCGCGCGGCGCAGCGGGATCGTGTAGTCGGCGTCGAGCGGGATCAGCAGCATCCCGAGCGTGCGGGCGCGCTGCGATTGCGCGAGGCGGTGCAGGTTGAACGCGTCGACGCCCACCGCGGCCTTCGCCTTCTTCGGCTTGCGTTCGACGCGGCGCGCCATCGCCTGCACGAGCTGGCGCGCGTTCTGGAAGTCGCCCTGCCAGACGAGCGCCGTGCCCTCGCACGCGAGGCGGTACGCGACGTCGGCGGTGAGGCGGTCGTCGGCGGGCACGGCGCGCCTGGGCGGCTGCACGCCGGCTTCGGAGCGCCAGCGCACGGCATGTTCGGCGCCGTCGGCGTCGGTCCAGTGGAAAACGGGAAAATCGGTCACGCGAGCTCGGCTACGGTTGGCTTCAGACAGGCGGCGCTACAGGAGCGCGCCGCGCGGACCACACCATACCGCGCTTTGCCCGCGCGGCAAAGCGCGCGCGACCGCACTGGCATCGCGCAGGCAGCCTACCCGCCCCACCCCGGCATCGCCGGCATGCGCAACGTGCCCGCATCGCTGAAGCGCACGGTGCCGAGCACGCCGCCCGCGAGCCGGCCGCGCAGCGCGTACGGCAACTCGCCGTTGGCCGCCGCGCCGGGCAGGTTCCACGCCTGGCGCGCGGCGGCGAACGCCGACACCGAAACGGGCACGTCGATCACGGCCTCGCCGAAGCGCGGCACGACGCCCGAGCGATCGCTGACGCCGCTCGCGAACGGCGTGCCGTTCAGTTCGAGCGCGACCGAAATGCCGTCGTATTCGATCGGCGTGTCGTTCGGGTTCTGCACGCGCAGTTTCAGGCTGAAGCGCATCTCGAGGCCCTGTCCGACCAGCGGATCGAGCCCGGCGACGGTCACGCTCACCGGCTCGCGCGTCAGGCCCGCGCAACCGCCGAGCACGAAGACGGCGGCGAACAGCAGCAGCATGGCGCGCAGCGGCGCGATACGGAACAGGGCTCGTGGCATGGGCAGGCCTCCTTGCGGCAATCGATTGACGGATCGTCGCTGCATTGTACCGAGCACGCCACGCTCCGCCCTGATTCGTAGTTTTCGCGCGCCGCCGAGATCGTTAATAGATTAAAACTACGGAAACAAGCAGTCGAACGGAGAGCGAATTAATGCCTCCCAGCATTCAATGGCGCGCAAAAAATTCAATCGAAGCACTTTCTAATTTTTTCGTTTCCTTTACCCAAAACCATCAAGTATATTTACGCATCCTTCGAGCAGGCCGACAAACCTTCAAGCCGCATGACGGCGATTTTACGGAACGGCGACATGCCGTCCTTCCGTCCTGCGGCCTGGTACGGCCAGCCCCGTGGGCTGTCGGTTCAAAGGGAATGCACGCCCCGTGCAGGGCGGGCGGCCCCGTGTCGTGCGCGCGAAATCAATTCAGTACAACACGCGCCCGGCCATTTTGAACCGGCAAGTTAACCGACATCCGGAAACACAGAGGGGGCAGTAAACCATGATTACCTTCACGTAGTCGGCCGCCGTCTTTTCGAATAATCCGTCATTGGAATTTCTCGTCGCCGTTGATTAACGGCGAGGGATTTCTTTTGCCGGCGTTTTCGCAGCACTGAACGATTCTTTCAACAATCGAGGTTTCAGTCATGTCGATCAACATTCACAAGATGCGTTACCTGCCGCTGGTCGCCGCGCTCGCGCTCGCCGGGTGCGGCGGCGACGACAGCGGCGTCGGCTCGGCTTCCGCGCTCAGCTCCGCCGGCGCGCCGCACTCGAGCTCGTCGCCCGCGGCCAACACGCCGCCGAGCGCGTCCAACGTCGACAAGAGCGTGTCGCCTGTCGAGCTGCCGGACACCGTGGTACCCGTCAACTACCGGCTGTGGTTCCGCCCGAACGAAGCGCTGAACGCGTTCGACGGGCGCGCCGATGTCGAGATCAAGGTGCTGAAGCCGGTCAACAACATCGTGATCGCCGGTCACCGCATCAAGTTCACGAACGGCCGCATCACGCTGCAGCCGGGCAACATCCAGCTGATCGCGACGCCGCAGGACAAGGGCGACTTCTACCAGCTGCGCCCCGTCGCCGGCACCATCGCGCCGGGCAACTATTCGCTGCACATGGAGTGGTCGGGCATCATCAACTTCAAGTCGTACGACGATCCGGCCACGCAGACGGGCGGCAGCTGCGGCGACGATCCGTATCCGGGCTGCTCGGCCGCGGAAGGCGTGTTCCGTGTCGACCTGAAGAGCACCGACGGCACGACGAGCGGCGCGATCCTCACGCAGGGCGAAACCAACCTGTCGCGCCAGTGGTTCCCGGGCTGGGACGAGCCGGCATTCCGGCCGACTTATGAGGTGACGGCCGAAGTGCCGCAGAACTGGCGCGTCGTATCGAACGCGGCCGAGAAGCCGTCGACCAACGTCGGCGGCGGCTACAAGCTCGTGCAGTTCGAGAAGACGCCGCCGATGCCGTCGTACCTGCTGTTCTTCGGCGGCGGCATGTTCGACACCTACGAGGACGATTTCTCGAGCCCGCTGCCGGGCGGCAAGGGCGGTCTGCACCTGCGCGTGTTCACGCCGCCGGGCATGAGCGACTGGGCGAAGCCGGCGATGGACCGCACCAAGCAGGCGCTCGACTTCTACTACCGCTACACGGGCATCCCGCTGCCGCTGACGAAGTTCGACACGGTCGCCGCGAACGACGCGTTCAAGGAGCAGAAGGACCTGAACTTCGGCGGGATGGAGAACTGGGGGTCGATCCTCGAGTTCGCCGACGACATCCTGCCGCAGCCGGGCCAGCCGATGTCGCGCTACGGTAACGAGGTGCTGACGCACGAGGTCGCGCACCAGTGGTTCGGCGACCTCGTCACGACCGACTGGTGGGACAACGTCTGGCTCAATGAATCGTTCGCGACGTTCTTCGAGACGAAGACGACGATCCAGTTCTTCCCCGACGAGTTCAGCTGGCTCGATCAGGTGAAGAACAAGTATCGCGTGATCAATCGCGACATCGGCCCGAACGCGTTCCCGGTCGCGCCGAACTTCAACGACTGGGCGTCGAACGACTTCGTGCTGAGCGCGAGCGCGTTCACGTACGACAAGGGCGGCCACGTGCTGAAGACGCTCGAGAACTATCTCGGCGAGCAAACCTTGCGCAAGGGCCTGCAGCAATACCTGGTCGACTACTCGTTCGGCAACGGCACGCCGAAGCGCCTGTGGGATGCGCTGTCGAAGGCGAGCGGCCAGCCGGTCGGCCCGATCGGCGACAGCTACGTGCGCCAGACGGGCGTGCCGCTGATCTCGCTCGATACGCAGTGCGACATGACGAAGAACCAGACGATCGTCACGCTGAAACAGCAGCCGTTCCCGAACAAGAACGCGTATCCGGGCCTGCAGTGGACGGTACCGATCACGCTCGCGTACGGCCAGGGTCTCGCGAAACACACGACGCTCGCGCTGAAGGATACGCAGACGCAAACGCGGATCGACGGCTGCACGGGCGTGGTCGCGGATCCGAGCGGTCTCGACTACTACGTCGTAAACTACAGCGACGCCGCGTGGAGCGGCCTGCTCACGCAGGTCAACGGCTCGACCGATCCGGTGCTGCTCGCGAACCTGAAGAGCGAGGCCGCGCTGCTGGTCGCGAACAACCTCGCGCCGGCTTCGCGTTCGACGTCGATCGGCTCGGTCGCCTCGCCGGCCGCGATGAAGCTGCGCCAGACGCCGAGCTTCGGCGGCATCGCGCCGACGGTGAAGGAACGTCCGTCGCTGCGCTACCAGGGCATGTTCAAGCCGCGCAAGACGCTGGTTCAGTAACGTCGTCCGGCCGACCGGTGCCGCGCCGTTCGCGGCGCCGGCCGGCGTTCGATCTTTCACGTCCTTTGGCAGGCCCCGGATACGGGGCCTGTTTTTTTCGTGACCGCCGCTAGCGATCGTCGCGCCGGCGAAACGCCCACCACGCGGCGAGCGCGGTAAAGCCCGCGACCAGCAGCACCATCAGCCAGAACCCGTGCTTGTTCTCCGAGAACGGCACGCCGCCGACGTTCATCCCGAAGAAGCCCGCGACGATGTTGATCGGCAGCGCGATCACGGTCACCAGCGTCAGCGTGAACAGCGTCCGGTTGTTCTGCTCGTCGAGCCGCGAACCGATCTCTTCCTGCAACAGCTTGATCCGCTCGTTGAGCCCCGACAGATCGGCGAGCACCAGCGAGAACTCCTCGGTCGACTCGCGCAGCTCCTGCACGTCTTCGGCATGCAGCCACGCGGGCGGCTTCGCGAGCAGCCGGAAGATCGACCCCGGCTCCGGCGCGAGCATGCGCTGCAGCCGCGTGAGCGTCCGGCGCATCGCGCCGAGTTCGACGCGATTCGACGTGAGCCGTTGCGACAGGAAGCGATCCTCGATGCGGTCGACGTCGATGCTCGTGCGCCGCATGATCTGGATCAGCAGGTCGGCCTGGTCGCGCAGCAGGTGCACGAGCAGTTCGGCCGGCGAGCGGAACCGCTCGCCGTCGCGCACGCAGGCGCGCAGCGTGTCGACCGAGCGCAGCGGCTTGAGCCGCGCGGTGACCATGATGCGCCGCTCGACGTGGACGAACAGCGTCGCGATTTCCGACGGCGTCAGCTCGAGGTTGAACATCACGTCGTTGACGATCGCGCGCAGCGCGCCGTCCTCCTGCTCGATGCGCGTCGAGCGCGATCCTTCGTGAAGGAATGCGAAGAAGCTGTCGGGCAATCCGAGGTGCGTGCGCATCCAGCGCTCGCTTGCGCCGTGCGCGAGATTGAAGTGCAGCCAGACGAAATCGTCCGAGGCGGCCGCATCGCGCTCGCGGCACGTGCGCAGCCATCCAGCGGCCGCGTCGGCGTCGAGCATCGCACCCGAGCCGCCCGGGACGAAGCGGAATCCGCACACCATGCCGGACGTATCGGCGCCGTAAGTCTGTACGATCAGGTCCATCGTGTCGAAGGTGGTGCGGCGCGCATCGCGCCGCGCATCGCGCATTGCGGCGCCACGCCGGGAAATTGAAAGGAAACGTATGCCCGACGCATGCGACATTTTCGTGACGGCGTCGCATACGGACGTCCGGTGTCGGGTGTCCGGCGGCCCCAAAAACAACGCGCCGCCCATTGGGCGGCGCATGTGCGGGTGAGCAGGCCGGCGTGACGCGTGGTTACTGCCGCGTCTCCGACTGCGCGGCGGTCGGGCAGGCCGGATCCTTGCCCCAGTGGCCGTCGCAGACGCGCCAGCGGCACAGCTGATCCTCGAAGAAGCCGCGCTCCGAGCACTCCTTCACGCGCGCCGCGAGCGAACCGCCCGTCGTGGCGGCCGTCTTGGTCGGCACGGCCTGCCCCTTCTGCGCGGCGACCTTCTTGTCGGCCGGCTTCGTGCGTGCGACGAGCGCGGCGAGCAGGTCCGCATCCGGGTCGTCCTTCCCGGCGGCCTTCGCGCTCGCGGTACGGGTCGTCGCGTCATGACGCTTCTTCGCCTGCGCGAGCTCCGCCTGCTGTTCCTTGTGGTGCTTGCGGGCCTCCGCCTTCGTGTCTGCCTTCCCATCGGCCTTGCCGCGTGCGGCGACCTTGCCGCTCTGCGCGGCTTCGGCCTTCGCCGATTTCGTCGTCGCAGCGGCGGCGGCGGCCGTCGCGGCGACGGCGCCTGCCGTGGCCGCGCCCGAGGCGTCGTCGGCGCCGTTCGCGAGCGCGCGCGACAAGCGGCTGTTGTCCGCGCCCGATGCGCCCGATGCGGACGCAACGGTCTGGGACGCCGCATCGTCATTGACGATCGTGGCCGGTTGCGCGGCGGGAGCGGCCGACGCGGCATTCTGCGCGACCTGCACGGCGGCGCCGCTGGCCGCCTCGGCCTTTGCCGCTGCCTGTGCGGGCGCGGCGGCCACGACGGCCTGCTCGCCGGATTGCTGCTGCCAGCGCCATGCCCCCCAGCCGCCGACGGCGACCACGAGCGCGACGACGGCCGCGATCGGCCCTTTCAGCGAGCGGCGCGGCGCTTCGGCCGGCGGCGTGACACGTCCTTCCAGATTCGCGAGAATGCGCGACTGCTGCGGTCCGCCCTCGCCTGCCGGTTTGGTATCGGACAGCAGGCTCGGCGGGGTTTTCGAATTTGAATTTTCCGGCGCACTCATTCAGCGTCTCATTGAATCCTGGTTTAATTCACCGCGATAATATAGCCCGGCCTCTCAAAGCAGCCTGATTCTAAGAGCAAGCATTGCAAAACACAATCAATTCCAATTTCCGGGGATTTCGTTGATTGCCGTCGCACTCGTCGCCTATTTCGCCCTTGCCGTCGCGGTCGCGGCACTGTTGCTTTTACCGGGTATCCGCACGGCGGTTTTCGAATCCGTCGCCCAGTTTCACGGCCGCCTGACACGCCGTGCGAACGCTCGCGCCGCACGCACGCGAAGTCAAATTGTTAAATCGGCAACCGTTACGCGCGGCGCATTAAGCGATGTGCAAAATTTACTGATTCGGCGGCGCTTGATGATTATGGTATCGGCAGGTATTCTTGCGACGCCGCCATTGGTGGCCATTGCGTTACGCGGTCGGCAATTGTTTCAGTACGACGACACGGCGCGCGTGCCCGACGAAAAGATCGCCGCGCTGCTGCAGGGCGAACAACTCGTGCCGCCCCCGCCGTTGCCGCCGGAAGTCTTTGCCACGAAGGAAGTCGAACAGGTGCGGCCGGCACTGAAGGATGCAAGCCGCGACTGGAACCTGCTGGATCCCGATTTCCGTACGCGTTTGTTGCTGGTCTACAAGATCATGCACGAACAATATGGTTACGAGATGGCGCTGCTGGAAGGTTATCGGAGCCCGGAACGACAGAATCGGCTCGCGCAGATGGGCACCAACGTGACCAATGCGGCGGCCTTCCAGAGTTATCACCAATTCGGGCTCGCGGCCGACAACGCGTTTCTGCGCGACGGCAAGCTGGTCATTTCCGAGAAAGATCCCTGGGCGATGCGCGGCTACCAGTTGTACGGACAGGTTGCCGAGCAGGTCGGCCTGACCTGGGGGGGCCGATGGAAAATGATGGATCTCGGGCACGTGGAATACCATAAACCCGGTTTTAAACTGGGACGCGGCAGCTAGTCAGGGCTGCCGGACAAGAAATAATGAGGGCGGCATGGGGCTTTTTAATCATCCGGCAGGAAACGATTTGAGCGGCGCAATCGATCGGGCATTCCGTTGCACGATTTTTTCCGATCGCCGCTTCCGTTTTAATTCTCACAGCGTCCTTTCATTATTGCGCGCGCCTTCTCCGATGCCGCGGGCGCATTGATGCCAGCCCCTTTCATCCCGTTTGACAGCATGGCGACACACCGCGGCGCCACGCTTGCCGCTCGGCGCGCCTGCGTCGCCTCACCGAATCGCACCGGAACCTGAACGTCCTATGCAACGCATCCTCAACGTGCTGACTCATCCGCGTACGCTCTCGATTGTCGGGATCATCGCGCTAGCGGCGATTCTCTTCATCGTCGCCGACATGCTGCAGCTGCCGCTCCTGTGGGCGGTGATCGCCTTCGCGGCGATCCTCGTGCTGTGGCTCGGCGTCGCGCTGGTGCGCCGCTGGCGCGTGAAGCGCGCGAACCAGCAGCTCGGCCAGGTGCTGGAGGAGCAAGCGGAAAGCGGCAAGATCGCCGCGCCGGCCGCGGCCGCGCTCGCACCCGACACGAAGACGGCCGACCTCGACGTGCTGCGCACGCGCCTCTCCGACGCGGTCAAGACGATCAAGACGTCGAAGATCGGCCAGGTGTCGGGCGGCTCCGCGCTGTACGAGCTGCCGTGGTACATCGTCATCGGCAACCCGGCCGCCGGCAAGAGCAGCGCGGTGCTGAACTCCGGCCTGCAGTTTCCGTTCGCGGACAAGAACAGCGCCGTGATCCACGGCATCGGCGGCACGCGTAACTGCGACTGGTTCTTCACGACCGAAGGGATCCTGCTCGACACGGCCGGCCGCTACTCGGTGCACGAGGAAGACCGCAGCGAATGGCTCGGCTTCCTCGGCCTGCTGAAGCGCTATCGCCCGAAGGCGCCGATCAACGGCATCATCGTTACCGCGAGCATCGCCGAACTGACGGGCAACCGCCCCGAATTCGCGATCAACCTCGCGAAAAACCTCCGCCAGCGCGTTCAGGAGCTGACGGAAAAGCTCGAGGTGTTCGCGCCGGTCTACGTGATGTTCACGAAGGCCGACCTGATCACCGGCTTCACCGAATTCTTCAGCAGCAGCGACAAGCACGAATACGACCGCGTGTGGGGCGCCACCCTGCCCTACGAGCCTGACGACAAGCGCGACGTCGTCGCGCAGTTCGACACGCACTTCGAGGAACTCTACGAAGGGCTGAAGGAAATCAGCGTCGCGCAGCTGTCGCTGTCGCGCGGCAACCAGCTGTCGCCGGGCCAGTTGAGCTTCCCGCTCGAATTCTCGACGATCAAGCCGGCGCTGCGCGCGTTCCTCGCGACGCTGTTCGAGAACAACCCGTTCCAGTACAAGCCGATCTTCCGCGGCTTCTACTTCACCAGCGCGCTGCAGGAGGGCGAAACCAACAGCGCCGCCGCGCAGCGCATCGCGCACCGCTTCGGCCTCGACGCGAGCGCGCTGCCCAAGCCGCACAGCGCGTTTTCGAAGAACGGCTTCTTCCTGCGCGACCTGTTCTCGAAGGTGATCTTCGCGGACCGCCAGACCGTGCGCCAGTTCGCGAGCCCGACCAAGACCCGCCTGCGCTACGCGACCTTCTTCGGCTTCGTCGCGGCGCTCGCGCTCGCGCTCGGCGGCTGGACCTGGTCGACGATCGGCAACCAGCAGCTCGTCGCGAACGTACAGGCCGACCTCGACAACGTCACGCGCCTGCAACAGGGCCGCAACGACCTGCAGTCGCGTCTGCAGGCGATGGACATCCTGGAAGACCGGATCGAACAGCTCGAGCAGTTCCGCCGCGACAAGCCGGTGTCGGTATCGCTCGGCCTGTACCAGGGCGACCGTCTCGAACAGCACCTGCTGACCGAGTACTACAACGGCGTGCGCCAGATCCTGCTGGCGCCGGTCTCGCAGAACCTCGCGTCGTTCATGAAGGACGTGAACGCGCACCCCGAACAGCTCGTGCCGATGACGCGCCCGCCCGAATCGGGCGCCGTGCAGGGCGGCGCGATTCCCGTGTCGACGAACCCGCCGGGCGCCACGCCGCTCGCCGGCGCCGCGCAGGGCGCATCCGCCGCGACGGCCGCCGCGCCGCAACAGGCGGCGGCACCGCAGGGCGGGCTGTACAGCGACGCGTCGCCGACCAACGTGCAGGACGCGTACAACGCGCTGAAGACCTACCTGATGCTGTCCGACAAGCGCCACGTCGAACAGGCGCACCTGACCGACCAGCTCGCCCGCTTCTGGCGCGGCTGGCTCGAGACGAATCGCGGCAACATGCCGCGCGACGAGATGATCAAGAGCGCCGAGCGCATGATCTCCTTCTACCTCGCGCGCGTGAACGACGACGACTGGCCGATGATCGACGCGAATCTCGCGCTCGTCGACCAGACCCGCGAGAACCTGCGCCGCGTCGTGCGCGGCATGCCGGCCCGCCAGCGCGTCTATGAGGAAATCAAGGCGCGCGCGTCGACCCGCTTCGCGCCGATGACCATCGCGCGCATCGTCGGCGACGGCAACCAGGGGCTGGTCGCCGGCAGCTATGCGATTCCGGGCACGTTCACGCGCGAGGCGTGGTTCGACTACGTGCAGCCGGCGATCCGCGACGCGGCGACCAAGGAACTGCAGGCGAAGGACTGGGTGCTGAACACGTCGACGCAGGACGACCTGACGCTGGAAGGCAGCCCCGAGCAGATCCAGAAGACGCTCGTCGGGATGTACAAGACCGAATACGCGCAGCACTGGCAGAAGTTCATGCAGGGCATCGCGGTGCAGGGCTTCAGCAGCTTCGGCCAGGCCGTCGACGGGATGAACCGCCTCGGCGACCCGCAGGATTCGCCGATCCGCAAGATCCTCGAGACCGCGTACGACCAGACGTCGTGGGACAACCCGTCGCTGGCGAACGTCGCGATCAAGAAGGCGCAGACCGGCGTCGTGAACTGGGTCAAGCAACTGTTCACGCGCTCGCAGGCCGGTCAGGTGGCCGCCGCGAACATCGACATCAACGGCAATCCGGCCGAGGTGCCGATGGGTCCGATCGGCCAGGAATTCATCGGGCTCGCGCGGATCGTCGCGACGCACGACGGCACGTCGATGCTCAAGGGCTACATGGACTCGCTGTCGAAGGTCCGCACGCGCTTCAACGTGATCAAGAACCAGGGCGACCCCGGCCCCGGCGCGCGTCAGCTGATGCAGCAGACGCTCGACGGCAACGGTTCGGAACTCGCCGATTCGCTGAAGTTCGTCGACGAGCAGATGCTGACCGGCCTCACCGATTCGCAACGCAAGTCGCTGCGTCCGCTGCTGGTGCGCCCGCTGATGCAGGCGTTCTCGGTGGTGATCCAGCCGGCGAGCGCCGAAGTCAACAAGGTGTGGAACGCGCAGGTCTACCAGCCGTTCCAGAGCTCGCTCGCGACGAAGTACCCGTTCGCGGCGAACGCGAAGGTCGAGGCCGGCGCCGGTGAAATCGCGCAGGTGTTCGGTCCGGACGGCGCGATCGCGAAGTTCGTCGGCACGACGCTGGGCCCGCTCGCGGTGCGCCGCGGCGACACGCTCGCCGCCCGCACGTGGGGCGACATGGGCATCGGCCTCACGCCCGACTTCACGAACGGCTTCGCGCGCTGGGTCGCACCGCTCGCCGGCGGCGCCGCAGGCGGCACGGCCGCGGCGGCCGAACCGCAGACCGTGTTCCAGATCCTGCCGCAGCCGAGCACGGGCACGACGGAATACACGATCGCGATCGACGGCCAGCAACTGCGCTATCGCAACACGCCGCCGCAGTGGACCAACTTCGTGTGGCCGAACCCGCAGGGCTCGCCGGGCGCGACGCTGTCCGCGACGACCTTCGACGGCCGCACCGTGCAGCTCGTCAACGAACCGGGCCGCTACGGTCTCGAGAAGCTGATCAACTCGGCGCAGCGCAAGCGCCGTCCGGACGGCACCTTCGACCTCACGTGGGTCCAGGGCAGCGTGAACGTGTCGGTGACGATGCGCATCATCAGCACGTCGCAGCCGACGAGCGGCGGCGGCGACCAGCCGCAGCAGCAGAGCCTGCGCGGCCTGCAACTGCCGTCGTCGGTCGCCGACGCGAGCGCGGGCGCCGCGCAGAACGCGACGCAGGCGGGCACGGGCGCGCCGGCCGCGGCACCGGCACCGGCACCGGCGCCGGCCGTCGCGGCCGCCGCCGCAACGAATGCACAGGGGGCGCAATGACGCAAACCGTTCAGGCGCAGATCGCCTACTTCGGCAAGATTCCGTCGCGCGGCGACTTCGTGAAGAGCCCGCACAATCCGCAACTGCTGCAGACGCTCGATCGCTGGATCGCGCAGGCGCTCGAACTGCTCGCGGAAGATCCGCGCTGGAAGATCGTCTACGAGGATGCGAAGCCGATGCATTTCGCGTTCCTCGGCTCGCGCAGCAAGCTCGCGATCGCGGGGCACATGGTCGCGAGCCACGACGTGTCGATGCGCCGCTTCCCGTTTCTCGGCGCGACCGCGCTCGAGGTCGACCGGCCGCTCGCGTTCCTCGCGCGCAGTCCGCTCGCATTCGCCCGGCTGTGGTCGCGCGTCGCCGCGCAGATGCCGCCGCTGCTCGCGAAGGAGGAGCCGCCCGGCGCGCTGCAGGCGCTCGGCGACACGCAGGTGCCGATCGACGTCGGCGGCCCCGGCACGTCGCATGACGGCACCTTCAACGACTTCATCGAACACCAGTCGCTGTATGGCCTGCAGCAGATGCTGCTCGAAAGCGGCCATCCGGTCCGGCTGCGCGGCGCCATGCTCGCGCTCGGCTCGCTGCTGCGGCCCGTGATGCAGAGCGGCTCGTCGCACATCGAGCGCGGCCTGACGCTGCCGCTGCCGATCGACCCGTTCTATCGCAGCCTCGTCGCCGCGTTCTGGCTCGAACTGATCGCACCGTTCGTCGCGCAGGCCGACTTCGAGCTCGCGATCTTCATCGGCACGATCGCCGAGCGCGAACGGCTGATCATCGGCTTCAACGGCGCGTCGTCGAAGACGCTGCTGAGCGTCGTCGACCCGCAGACCTACGCCGCCCACAACATCGACATCGACGATCCCGAATGGATCGACGCCCATGCGCAAAACGATCAGCAGATCAGCAAGCTCGTCAGCTACCTCGACCAACCGCAACTCTCGTTGCGCGTCGCCATCGACGCGTTCCGCGAAGCGTTCATCGGAGGCTGACGGGATGCAATGCACGATTCACGTCCGCCGCACGCGCTGCTCGGCATTCGTTGCCGCCCTCGCCGCCGCCGGCCTCGTCGCCAGCGGCGCGGCCCATGCGCAGAACACCGGCGGCGCGACCGTCACGCCGGTCGGCAACGGCACGGTCGCGACCGCGGCCCTGCCTGCGAACGCCAACCCCGGCGCCGCGCCGGCCACGGCGTCCGGCACGGTGGTGCACGGCACGGCCGGCACGATCTCGCCGCCGCCCGCGAACGCGACGCCCGGCCAGGTGGTGGTCGGCGGCAAGGTGCCCGACGAGGCGACCAAGGCCGCCGTGCTGCAGAAACTGCGCGACACCTACGGCGCGACGAACGTGGTCGACCAGATCGAGGTCGGCGACGTCGCGACGCCGCCGAACTGGAGCGCGAACGTGCAGAAGCTGCTCGGCGCGCAGTTGAAGCAGATCAGCAAGGGCCAGTTGAAGATCAACGGCACGCAGATCGAGATGAAGGGCGAGGTGCACAACGAAGCGCAGCGCCAGCAACTCGCGAGCGACATGGCGAATACGCTGAATCCGACGTACACGATCAAGAACGGGCTGCGCGTGTCGGCGTCCGAGCAGGGGCTGCTCGACCAGACGCTGGCCAATCGCACGATCGAGTTCGAGACGGGCAGCGCGACGCTCACGCCGCAAGGCAAGCAGATTCTCGACCAGATGGCGGCCGCGCTGTCGAAGCTGCAGAACCGCACGGTCGACATCATCGGCCACACCGACAACTCGGGGAACCGGACGTCGAACATCGCGCTGAGCCAGGCGCGCGCGGATGCGGTGAAGGGTTATCTGATCACGAAGAGCATCCCGCCGCAGCAGATGACGACGACGGGCGTCGGGCCGGATCAGCCGATTGCGCCGAACGATACGGCGGAGGGGCGGGCGAGGAATCGGCGGATCGAGTTCAGGGTGGGGCAGTAGGCGGCGATTCGTAGGCATCGCGCGCCGGGGACCGGATAGCGGCAGACTCGTCCCGTGGATTGTGCATGCTCCAGCTGCTCGCGCATAGTCAACCGGTCAGTCACCTCACCGACCCACTATCGAATCCAGCGATTTCTGTGAAATACGCAATACGCTGCTTGTGGTTGGCCATCCTCCTGTTCGTTGGCGCGGTCTTCGTGCTGGTGGGTATAGGCGGCACGATCAATTCCGCCATTCTTGTTCGCGCTCGTGCGTGGCCTCACGTTACCGCCGTTGTCGAGCGATGTGAGTTGTCTCTGCGATACGGCAAGTCTGGTGCGACATGGGAGGCGCACGCCGTGTTCCGCTATGGCGCGGGACAGACGCAGCAGTATGAGACGACGTGGCAGCCTGCCGGGTCGCCGGAGTATTCGCGTTCGGCCGCTTCGAATATCAGTCGTGAACAATTCGCCGCGTTCACGAAGAAGTATTGCAGCGCGGCAGCGAATGAAGACCTGCGCGTTTCGCCGATGTTTCCGGGCATTGCCCGGCGCAACGAAGCGGTTGAGGGGCGCGCATGGGTGCGTGAAATCGGAATCGGTCTGTTTGTCCTGATTGGTGGGCTGTTACTATGTGCGGCAAGCATTTCGATGCTGCCGTGGATCGAGGATCGCAAAAAGGCACGCGTGAGGCGCAACGTGCGGCGGACGCGGAGACGTGTCGGCGGGGCGTGAGGCGCCACGGCCCGGGCGGGTTCCGCTGCATTCCTTGCAGGCTCGGGTCTATGCTGAATCTGCGGCGAGCCGGGTATTTCAGCGATTCTGCATTCGAACAAGACGGATTTCTGCAGGAGCGCTCTTCTCTGAATACGTTTGAGGAAAGCGCTCCGTCATCCCGTAACGCCGGTCAACGGATAGGTGGCGTTGCACCGCCCTTGTAACCCCTTGCCCACTCTTGACTTTGTTTAGCGGCCTGGTCGATACGTGCCGCAACGCGATCATCCTTCTGGCGCTGCTTCGCCTCCTTGGCCTCATCGGTCACCCCGAACTCATCCTTGTCCCGTGTCCGGAAATACAACGCGGGAGCAAGCACATGGTCCTGCCAGCTCGTCAGCAACGTATCATGGACGAGCATGTCGAACAGAGCCATGACGTCCGGTGGCAGCGGATTCTTACCCTCGATGCCTTCCTTCCAGGCAGACACGAGCTCTATTTCAGCTTCGGGCAGCATTGCCGCCTCGATCGCGGCCGCGCTTGCCTTGTTATCGGAATCCCAGATGTCGGGCGTGTTTCGGATGCGCTCCGCCGATTGCTTCAGGCCGTCTTGGTATGATGCGCGCCGCAGCTTCTTGGCAGCCTCCTTCTCGAGACGCTCCCAGACCGTCGAATAGTCGTTCGGCGCTTCAGCGATCAACTTCTCGTAGCGCTTTTGCGCCGCGTCGCTCGCCGCCTTCATCCCCCGCAGCTTCTCCTGATCCGCCGGGCTGCGGCTGGCCAGCATGCTCATGTTGATGCCTTGCCGCTGCAGCTCCCAGTCGAGCTGTGATTTCGTCGTCTTGCGCTGCAGGTCGGCGTCGCTCATGTTTCGCTTCCAGTCGGCTACCGGATCGGAAATCGTGCGGCGGAAGGCAGGATCCATGTAACGCGCTGCGATCCAGCGCATGAATATCTTCGAGTGCGCGAGCAAGTCGACGCCCGCCTTACGGGGCACGAGGGCGTAGTATGCGTCGACGAGTTGTTTGATGCGGTATTGCTTGCCGTCACAGTTGATGGGGTGGGCGATGGAAAACTTGTCGAAAGTCTTGCGCTTGTAGAGGTACATATCCTCCATCATGTCTATCGCCACGCCGGCCTTCAGTGCCTCCAGAAGCATGTCGCGAAGCGGTATCCTCATCAACTCCGCATTCAGACCGAGCGAACCGTTTACCGCACCGCCGACGACGTCGCAACTCGTTCCGGGGTAAAGAAACTGCTCGCCGCGCGTTTTTTCCAGACTGTCAAGGCGCTGATAGAAGCGCATTTCATGTGCGGCCGCGAAATGAACACAGCGCTGCACGCTTGCGGGTATGCCGAGATGACGGTCTTTATAGTTCGGTTTGATCAGCCCCATATATGGCATCAATCCGATCAGTTCGCCAACCTCTTCCGACATGATTGACGAAACTGCATCGAATAAACCTACAAACTTGATTTGAATGGGGACACCCTCGATTGCCAGGTCTGTATCGTCCCTGCGCTTGTACTTCTCCGCCAGATCGTTGACGAACGCCCGCGCCAGCACGCAGCCCCGATCCGCACCGAATACCGATACCTCGATGACGCGCACCTTCGGCATCTTCTTTTTCACTTCATTGTATGCATCCTCGAACTGTTTTTTTGCGGCGATAAGGCGGGTATCAACACCTGTTCCGAAGACTCTCGCCATGACCGCGTTGTCACGTACGATCGGCACGTTCTCCATCACCAGTCCGACGAAAAGACCGCGTGCAACCGCGATGGCCGTCTTGATCGGATTTCCCCTGATGTTGGCCTTGGCGTCATTCTTCGCGTTGCGCCACAGCAGCCTGCCGGTTGCCTTGGTCCGTTCCCAGAGTCGTTCCGGCGACGCGTTCAGCACGTTCGTGATGCGCCGCGCCTGAGCGGGAATGCGTTCGATGTCCCTGCGCAGATCCGCGAATGCTTTCTCGATTGGCCGGAATGAAAAGTCCCCGCTGAGAATCTCCATTCCCGCCGCCTTGGCGCGCTTGCCAAGATCAGCCTGATCGATCGGTGCCTTCACTCGCGTATATGACTCGCCGATCTTTTTCGCAGAACCGGCGGCTTTCTTCGCTCCCAACGTGAGTGCCGCCTTCTTCGTATTTTGCCAAGCGTCGCTGTCGCTGTCGTCGTTCAACGGTGTACCCAGGCCCGAGTAATAGTAGCGATACCAGAACTGATTCACGGGCCGTCGCACGTCCTTCATTTCGCGATGTGCTTCCCAAAGCCGCGAAATGTTCGAGTACTGCGAGCTCGCCGAATCGTCGGTGTCACGGTTGCGGCCAAATCCATCAAAGAAGAATCCCATGCGTATCGTTGCTCCACACGGCATGCAATCGCTCTTCGGATACATGGTTTCATTCTGGCGGGCAACTTGCATGTACACCGATAGTGGAGTCGTATCGTCAGGGTCGAGCTTGATTTTCTCAGCCATGTTTTTTCTCCTCTGCCCGCTGCGGCGGCAACAACCCCATGGGAACGGCCGGCACCGCCACTGCCTTGAATCTTCCGCTCCGCAGTTCGGACAAAACGCTCGGTGGCAGCGCTTGCATCGACTTCGAGAACGCCCCGGGCTTACTGCCGGCGGTTTTCAGTATCCGCTGCACCTCAGGATGCGCGTCGAATCGGCTATTCACGAGCAGTTCGAAATACGCATACTGCTCGAGATCGTTGACATCGGTCAGCCGGTATTTCAGCCACGCGGCAGCGACAATGCGCGCAATGCGACGATGCTGCTGATCGTCACGCTCGTCGTATCGCTTGTTCAATTGCTCCTGGTAGTGACTCGCAACCCAACGAGACACATCAATCATCGGGATTCGCGATTCATCCGTCGGCGCACCAGGAAACTGAAACTCGACGTGACGATCCGGATAAAAATGAACCGCAAGAATTCGAGCTCCTACGTTTTCCGGAATCTTTGACGGCGGCAGCATGACCTTTGCTTCTGCGTGAAACGTTGCTTCGTCTCCCTTATGCCACTGGTCAACGTCGTAGTAGTCCCATTTGACGGTGAAATCGGTCCCCTTGAGTTGATAGCAGCAAGTCACGCCTCCCCCCCCGCCCGGCATGCTGTCACCGCCGCCGCTAGCCTTGTTGCCGTAAGCATCGGTGATCGTGAACTTGTCCAGGTTATAGGGCAGATAGTTCTGGGCCATAACGGAAATCCCGCTGTATGTCGGCTCCGATTTCCCACACGCAGTCACGGCCGTCACGAGCAGACACCCCGCCAGGACACGACTCGCCAACCTCGAAAATCTCGTTGCTCTATTCACTGATGTTTTCCTTCCGAATATCGTCCATGCATTGCCTGCATCTCGCTGTACCAGCATGGCTCCGCCTGTCGCGCAACACGCACCCGTCTCTCGTTGACAGAGCCGCCGTCTTCTAACCATGTCCTGGCTCGTCCGTGCGTATTGACGGCAGCAAGTCGTCGTGAATCGCCGGTACAGCGACGGATTCAAAGTTGTCGCTCGTCAGCGCAGAAAGCACCTTCTCGGGGACACTCTCCATCGACTTCGCGAACCTGCCGGGTTGGCCGCCGACAGTCCGCAAGATGCGCTGAACCGTCGGATGAGCATCGAATCGGCTGTTCACGAGCAGGTCGAAGTATGCGTATTGCTCGAGATCACGCAGGTCTGTCAGACCGTACTTCAACCACGCGGCGGCCACTGCGCGCGCAATGCGCCGGTGCGACTGCCCGTCCGTATCCGCAAATTTCCTATCCAGTTGCGCCTGGTAGTGCGTCGCCATCCATCGGGAAACGTCGACGATCGGAATACGCGGATTGTCGAGAAGCTCGCCGGGAAATTGAAGCTCAACATGTCGATCCGGGTAGAAATGAACTTCGAGAATACGGCTGCCGACCTGCTCGGGAAGGGGTGACGGTGGCATCACAACTTTCGTCTCGACTTCCCGCTCGTGCGCGTCGTCCATCGTCCACCGATCTGCGTCGTAATACTTCCATGCGATCGTGAACTCGGAGCCCTTAAGTCGGTAGCAGCACGTCACGCTCCCCCCGCCCGTGCCCGGCGGGTCATCCCCACCTCCGCTTGCCTTGTTTCCGAATGCGTCCGTCACTGTGAAGCCGCTTATGTTGTACGGCAGATAATTCCGTCCCATCACCGAAATCCCGCTATACACCGGCTCCGAATGCTCGCAGGCGCACAAAACCGCAAGCAGGAACATACCCAGCGCGGACTTACACCAAGCCACGAAGCGCCTCCGTCAATTCCCGCTCGTGCGCATCGCGAATCGCATCCCATGTCGTATCGTCGATCGACGCCAGCGCGTCATTCAGCGTCGTCTCTCCGTGAGCCACGGCTCCAAGGCACGCTCGCACCGCCGGATGCTCGTCGAACCGCGGCGCAATCAAGAGGCCCGTCATCACGTAGCACTGCAATTCCGCTTCGTCGGCGATCCCATGCGCGGCAGCGCGATCGAGTTGCTCGACAACCTCGCCATACAGTTCCGCATCCGACAAATGGTCGACCATCGCCCCCATCGTCTCGCGAAACTTCAGCACGAGCTTGTCCGGATACCCGAGCTCGATCAACTTCGCGTGCTGCCGCTCGCTCAGACCCGGCGCGTCACTTGTCAACATCGCCCCTTCGATCGCCGGCGCGTGGTTGCGCCACACGACTTCGTCGAGCCGCCGGTCGCGATACCGGATTTCGTCGAACGGGGCGACAAACTGCTGCGCCTGCATATCGCTCCACACTTGTCGAAGCCGCGCGAATACATGGTTGTCGAAGAAAAACAGGTAGTACGCGCGGCCGTTCGCCAGCGTGTACTTCACGTACCGGCGCAAATGCGCATCGAGCGCATCGAACGACCACGTCGACAACAACCACGTCACCGCGTGCAGATCCACCGCGTCCAGCCACAGCTGACGCAGCAGATGATGCTGCTCGGCATCCTCGGCGTCGAGCGCGTGACGGTCGAACGCAATCAGGTATGGCGCGATGTCCGTATAGGCATCCAGCCCTGTATCGGTCCAAAGCGACGCGTAACGCAGGCCGCGTAAGGTCGCGAGCCGCGCGTCCAGTTCCTGATAGCCACGGGTGTCGACGAGCACGTAAAGCTGCAACGCACGGCCGTCGCCGGTCCCGCGCTCCAGGGACGTCCTGAGCGTTTCGACGAACGCCGGCCATTCAGGCTCGCGTGGATTCGGCAGATCCGCGGCGGTCTCGCCGGCGACATCCGTATCGTCAATCTCGTCCATCAATCCGCCTCGACCATCGATTCACGACCGCTATGTGCATTCAGCACGCATTGCTTGCACGTGCCGCCCGGCATCGCGGGCAGCGGATATTGCATGCTCGTCGGACCGTTGAACTGGTGCTGAGCGCCCTTGAAATCCACTTTCCCCGGCGCGTGAATCTCAATGTTGCCGCCCTTGATGCGGATGTAAGCACCGCCCGACGTCAGCAATATCTCTTGCTTCGCAGCCACGTCGACAGCCTCGGTCGCCGCCACCATCTTCAGCGTCTTCTGCGCGGTGAACTCGATATTGTCCGCGTGCGCCTGAACCTCGACCTTGCCCTTCGCGGCGAACAGCTTCATCCCCGCGTTCTGCGCGAACAGGCTGACGCGATCGCGGATGCCTGCGATCAGCGATTTCCCGCTGGTGATGAACGTACTTTGACCACTGACGATATTGGTCTGCCGATCACTTGCCAGATGCACCGACTGCTGCGACGCCACCCCGATCCCCGCCGGGCTCGCGAACAGCATCACCGGCTCCTTGAACGCGTTCGCATTCCCCGTCCCGCCGCCGGCCGTCCTGCCCCCGCCCGCGCTCGCACCGGCCACGCTGTTCTGCGTTGCATCGGCGAACTGCTTCAGCGCATCGTGACCGGCGCCGAGACTCTCCGCCTGATGCATCTCGCTGACCTGCGACATCGACTCGACCAGCCCCTGCGCATTGGCCAACTGCTGCTTCGCCTCGCTCACGTCGAGCGGCTGGCTGTTCGCCTGCTTCGGATGCGTCGTCACGTACAAACCCTGCCCGGCGCGCATCGCACCGTACGCATCCGTGCGCAGGTCGAAGCCGGAACCGAGATACGCACCGCGCGTATTGCCGTTCTGCTCGATCAGGTAGCCGAGGTGAAGCAGCGAATTCGCGCTGCTGCTGAACAGGCGCGCGCGGTTCTGCCCGGTCGCGTCGTCGAGCACCATCTCGTTGTGGCCCGACCCCGCATACTCCTTCGACCGGAAGCCCGACAGGATCCCGTCGCTATGCCACTGCGGCTTGACGGCGCCGTTGTACACGCGATGCATGACGATCGGCCGGTCGCAGTCGCCGCCGATGTAGCCGATCAGCACTTCCTCGCCGACCCGCGGAATATGCACGCCGCCGTAGCCGCCGCCGGTATCCGACTGCACGACGCGCATCCAGCACGATGCCGTCTCGCGGCCTTCGCTCTGCCGGTCCCAGACGAACATGACCTTGATCCGGTTCAGCTCGTCGGTATACACCTCTTCGCCCTTCGGGCCGACGACGACGGCCGTCTCGAGCTGCATCGCCGGCTTGCGGTGCTCGAACGGGCTGCGATACGACACGCTCGCGCGCTGCGCCTCGACCTCGACGAGATAGAACCCGGCGGAACCGTCGTCATGCCCGACCTGAAACGCGGCCGCCTCACCGTGACCGGCCTTCGCCTGCGCCAACTGATCCTGCAGGCTATGCGGGAAGTTCGCTTCGTGGTCCGAGATCGGCAGATTGTTTTCGATGTAACGCGTGACGCCGATGGCCGCGAACTCGCGATCGCTCGCCGAATCGCGATCGTGCTCGGGATGACCGGTCAGCGTGAAGCGCCGGCCGGCATCGATCGCGCGCACGCCGCCCACGCCGAAGAAGCGCTTCGCGCGCGACTCCCACTCCTCGAGGCGAATCTTCGACAGATGTTCGCCGCGGTCCTGGCCCGGATACGTGTACGCGCCGGTGTATTCGTAGATTTCCGCCTGCCCCGGCAGGTCGCCCTGGCCGGCCTTCGTCGGCAGCGACGTGCCGTTCGGATTGCCCGCCGACGACGGCGATTTGTAGTCGAACGTGCGCGTCGTGTGCAGCGTGCTTTGCAATGTCCGCGACGCGGCCCATTGCGTGAAACCGGCCGTTTCGGTTCCCGTGCCCGAGCGGTCGAACGTGACGGCATTCGGCGACAGCGCATCGACTGCATGCACGTCGTCGGTGATGACGAGCGTATGCGACTTCCCGTCTTCGCCGTGCCGCCAGAAACCGAACAGCCCTTCGTCCTCCATCAGCCGATGCACGAAATTCCAGTCCGTTTCGCTCTGCCGGCAGTACGACCGCGACGGCAACGGCTTCGACAGCGCGAACTGGTATCGGCCCCTGGCCTGCGGATGCATGTCGAACACGTCGGCGAGAATCGCGTCGACGGGCTTGTCCTGCCAGTACCGCATGTCGCTGCGGAACTTGAGGAAATGCATCCACGACGCGAAGCGCAGCTGGTAGCTCGACAGGCTGCCGTCGGCGCCGAGCCGCCGCGCCGTGTGCACATAGCCGTTGATCGGCAGATACGACTTGTCCGCCTGCTGGATCCACAGCGTGATCGGTTGCGCGATCAGCGTCTTGAGCTCGACGTCGCTCGCCGTGGACACCAGATCGAGCGTCACGCTGAAATCGCGACCCAGCTCGGAACGGGTCACGGCGCGGCGCGGCACGAGCGCATTGTTCGGCAGCGACGGGATGTCCGTCTTCAGCAAGCGGTCCTGCTGAATCAGGCCGCCGCGGATCGCCTGTGCCAGTTCGGTCACGTTCATGCGTCTTCCTGTTCTTGTTGCCGCGAGCCAGCCGGGCCCGCGCTCTCAGGTCAAGGTTCCGTCGTTCAGGACTGCTCGTCGGGCCTTACCCCGAGCAGTTCGCGGATGTGCGACAGCGACCCGTCGTCCTTCACGACACTCTCGAGCCACTTGTGCAGCGGCATGTCGGCCCATTCGGCGGCCTTGTCCGCCAGATACGCGACCGGGCTGTGCGGCTCGGTCTGGCGGAAGTAACGCGCGACGGCACGCAGCTGGTCGACGGCCTGCGCACGGTTCTGGATGCCGGCGATCATCTGCGTCACCGGCGGACGCGGAGCGGTCTGCGACTGCACGTGGGTCTCCTCGCTGTGGAACGTGTCGCCGAAGCTCGGCTCGATACGCTCGGGCTGCGCCTGCGGCGCCGACGGCGCATGCGGCGCGCTCCCCGTATATCCCTGCTCGCGCGCGAAGCGCTCGACGAGCCGATACACGGTCTCGAACGCGTCGCGCGCCTGCCGGAAGCTCGGCGCCGAATCGCCCGCGCGTTCGACGAGCCGCTCCTCGAACGCATCGAGCGCGAACTCGAACGCCTTCAGGTTCGCGAGCAGCGTCGTGTAGAACGCGATCGACGTCACGCGCCGCGACGCATCGACCTGCTCGACCGACGGTTTGCCGCGCGCGATGTCGTCGGCATGTTCGGGGTCGCGCTTCACGGCCTGCGCCACGTGCAACGCGACTTCCCAGTCGAGCGTGGTGAACGCGTTCGACGCGCCGTCCGTCACCGGAATGCCGCGCAGCAGCTCGGCCGTGCGGCCGGACAGCCACGCGACGTTGCCGAGCCGGTATTCGACGTCGTCGCCTTCGGGCAGCGGATGAACGGTGTCCCAGTAGTCTCGGCACAGGCCTTCCAGCAGCGCATAACCTTCGGTGAGGCCGGTGATGCCGTCCTCCAGCGCGAGCGCCTCGGTCAGCCACACGGCGAGCCGCAGGTCCTTGGTGCGCGTGCGCAGCAGCTCGCCCGCGTGATCGACGACGAAGCCCCAGTCGGCCTCCTTGATCTCGGTCACCCACTCGCCCTGGTCGAGCGTCGGATCGTCATAGCGCCGCGCGTCCTGGATCGCGTCGAATTCGTTCGAGAACAGCAGGTCGTCGCCGCTGGGCGACGCGTCGCTGATCGGCGTCAGCAGCTCGGGGAGATTGATCGGCATGGTTCAGTGAATCCGTTGATGCATGAGATGTCGCGCGCGGGGCTCATTCGACCGTGTACGCGAATTCGCCGGCCTCGTCCGCGCGCACCGCGATGCGCGCGATGGCCGCGCCGTCGGCGATCCGGCCGAGCACGTGGCCCGCGATCTCCGGCAGCAGCGTGCCGTTCAGGATGTGGTCGACGTTGCGGGCGCCCGAATCGACCTCGGTGCAGCGTGCGAGCACCGCGTCGACGAGCGATTCGTCCCACTCGAACGCGGCCTTGTGGTTCGCTTCGATGCGGCGGCGGATCCGTTCGAGCTTCAGCTCGATGATCTCGGCCAGCACGTCGTCGGAAATCGGGTAGTACGGCACGACCTTCATCCGGCCGAGGAACGCCGGCTTGAACGTCTTGTACAGCTGCGGGCGCAGCGCCTCGGCGAGCGCGTCCGGATCGGGCAGCTCCTCGGCCGGCTTGTTCAGGCACGCCTGCATCACCGCCGCCGACCCGACGTTCGACGTCAGGATGATCAGCGTGTTGCGGAAGTCGATCTCGCGCCCTTCGGCGTCGTCCATCGTGCCCTTGTCGAATACCTGGAAGAACATCTCGAGCACGTCCGGGTGCGCCTTCTCGACCTCGTCGAGCAGCACGACGGAATACGGATTGCGGCGCACGGCCTCGGTCAGCACGCCGCCCTCGCCGTAGCCGACGTAGCCCGGCGGCGAACCCTTGAGGCCCGACACGCTGTGCGCTTCCTGGTACTCGCTCATGTTGATCGTGACCATCTTGCGCTCGCCGCCGTACAGGATGTCGGCCAGCGCGAGCGCGGTCTCGGTCTTGCCGACGCCCGACGGCCCGACGAACATGAACACGCCGCGCGGCTTGTTCGGATCCTCGAGGTTCGCGGTCGCCGTGCGCACGCGCTGCGCGATCGCGTCGAGTGCATGGTCCTGGCCGATCACGCGCGCGGTCAGCAGCGGCTGCAGGTTCAGCACGGTGTCGATCTCGTCCTTCACCATCCGGCCGAGCGGAATGCCCGTCCACGCGGCGACGATCTCGGCGACGACGTGGCCGTCGACCTGCAGCGGCACCATCGGCTCGCCGCCCTGCAGCGCATGCAGCGCCGCGACGCGTTCGGCCAGCTTCTCGCGCGTGGCCGGCACGTCGACCGGCTCGCCGTCTTCGGACGGGCCGCGCGC
This sequence comes from Burkholderia sp. RF7-non_BP4, assembly GCF_001521935.1. NCBI lineage: Bacteria > Pseudomonadati > Pseudomonadota > Betaproteobacteria > Burkholderiales > Burkholderiaceae > Burkholderia > Burkholderia sp. RF7-non_BP4. The sequence goes on from NZ_LOTA01000057.1 coordinate 72,610, forward strand.
CTTGTCGAGCGTCTCGCGCAGCACGGTGATCTCGGCGACGATCGCACGCTCGGCTTCATAGCGCGCCTCGTCCTCGGTCAATTGCGCGAGCGCCGTGTCGCGTGCGCCGCGCAGCTCGCCGAGCCGCTCGTCGTGCGCCGCGCCGCCCGCCGCCTCGCGCTCCAGCGACGCGATTTCCGCGTCGATGCGCTCGATGCGCTTCTTCGTGTCGTCGATCGCCGCCGGCGTCGCGCTGTGCGCGAGCGCGACCTTCGCGCACGCGGTGTCGAGCACGCTGATCGCCTTGTCCGGCAGCTGGCGACCGCTGATGTAGCGATGCGACAGGCGCACGGCCTCGGTGATCGCGTCGTCGAGAATCCGCACGTTGAAGTGCTTCTCCATCAGCCCGGACATCCCGCGCAGCATCGCGGCCGCGAGCGGCTCGCTCGGCTCCTCGACCTTCACGACCTGGAAGCGCCGCGCGAGCGCCGCATCCTTCTCGAAGTACTTCTTGTATTCGCTCCACGTCGTCGCGGCGATCGTGCGCAGTTCGCCGCGCGCGAGCGCCGGCTTCAGCAGGTTCGCCGCGTCGTTCTGGCCGGCCTGGCCGCCCGCGCCGATGATCGTGTGCGCCTCGTCGATGAACAGGATGATCGGGTGTGCACTCTTCTTCACCTCGTCGATCACGCTCTTCAGGCGGTTCTCGAACTCGCCCTTCACGCTCGCGCCGGCCTGCAGCAGGCCCATGTCGAGCACGTGCAGCGCGACGCCGGAAAGCGGCGGCGGCACGTCGTCGGCCGCGATCCGCAGCGCGAGGCCCTCGACGACCGCCGTTTTGCCGACACCGGCCTCGCCGGTCATGATCGGGTTGTTCTGGCGGCGGCGCATCAGGATGTCGATCGCCTGGCGGATCTCGGCTTCGCGGCCGATCACCGGGTCGATCTTGCCGTCGCGCGCGCGCTGCGTGAGGTTGGTCGTGTACGTGTCGAGCGCGGGCGTCTTCGACGGGCCGGCCGCGGGCGCGGCGCCGTCGGCGGCCGGCGCGACGTCGCCGTCTTCCGCATCCGCCTGGCGCGGCTCGGCCTCGCTCGAACCGGCCATGATTTCGTCGAACTTGTGCTTCAGATCCGTCACGTTCATTTCCGCGAACTGCGACGACATGCGCTGCGCGAACTGCGCGAGATCGGGCGCGGTCAGCAGTGCGAGCAGCAGGTGCCCCGAGCGGATGCGGCCGAGCTGCGAATCGAGCGACGCGATCAGCCAGGCCTGCTCGAACAGCGCGATCAGGTGCACGGAGAACACCGGCGTGCGCGTGTTGCCCGTCTTCAGGCGCGTGAGTTCACGCTCGAGATCGGCACGCAGCGCATGCGGATCGACGCGGCTCGCGCGCAGCGCGAGCGGCAGGTCGCCCGTCGCTTCCTCAAGCAGCGCGAGGAACAGATGCTCCAGATCGACTTCGTAGTGGCCGCGCGCCAGGCACGCGCTCGCCGCGCGCTCGGTCGCGTGCCGGCACAGCGGATTCAGTTTCGTGATCAGGGTCTTCAGAGGCGTGCTCATGGCGTCGATCTCAGGTTCGATTGCGTGTTTGTTGTCGTTCGGAATCAGTGAATCACGTGCAGTTCGTAGCGGGCATCCGAGCGGTCGTCGACCGCGTCGCGCGTGCAGAGGAATGCGTCCCAGCCGAGCCGCGAGCCCGCGCCGAGCACGCTCGCGCCGACCTCGGTGCGCTTCAGCACGAGCTTCACCTCGTATTCGAGCGTGACGCCGGCGAGCAGCGTCAGCATCCGCTCGAGCGCGACGGCCTGCGCGCCGCCCGGCAGGAATGCCTCGTAGTCGCGCTTGGACAGCGGGCCGACGACGATCCGCGCGCGCATGTCGCGCTGCCACACGCGTTCGCCGACGAGCGCCGTCGCGCCGAGCACCGCGTTGACCTCGCCGAGCACGCTCAGCTGGTCGGGCGGCACGTCGTACCACTTGCCGACGAACTGGTCGATCTTCACGGGCACGCGGAAATAATCGGACAGCGTGCGCTGCAGGTAGGCGGCGGACATCGGCCGGTGCCGCGCGGCGAGCGCGTAGCCGGCGACGGCCTCGTCGAGCACGCCGCCCGCGCCGGCCGCGAGGCTGTCGCGCACCTCGTCGCTCGGCACGCCCGCGATCGCGAGCAGGAGCGGCAGGTAGCGCTCGTCGCGGTCGAGTTCGTAATGGAACGGCAGCCGGTACTTCTTCCACGCCGCGTAGAACAGCGCGGTCGCGCGGTTCGAGAACACGTCGAAGAAGGCGCGCGCCGCGTGGTCGCGCTTCAGGTGCTCGCGCGCGACGATCTGCTCGGTGTAGTGCAGCGGCAGCGCGCCCTGCCCGCCCAGCAGCCCGAAGAATGCGGGCGTCAGCTCGACGTGACCGAGCTCGCCGGCCGCGAGCGCGGCGCCGCGTTGCTCGCCCGAATCGAGCAGCGTGCCGCCGTCGTCGAACGAACGGGCGCCTTCGATCTCGCTCGGCGGGAAGCCGAGCGACAGCGTGTTGCGGAATTCGATGCGCTGCGCGACGACGTCGCCCTGCCGCCATGCGCCGGGCGCATCGGACGCCTGCCGCGCGAACAGCCCCTCGAGCACGCGCACCGCCTGGAAGAACTCGAAGCGGTGCGGCTCGTCGAGCAGCGCGTCGACTACGCCAGGATCGATTCGCCGGTCCGGGGCTTGCATCGGATGATCTCCTCGCCGGTGCGCTTCGACACCACGACTAGTTGAACGAAACTGTTGAGGTGGACGTACAGCCCGAAGAAGCTGTCGAGCACGCGCACGAACGACGCGAGGCTCGCGCCGACGAAGTGCTCCTCGTCGATCGTCAGGCGGATCTCGATGCCGCGCACGAAAGTCGCGAACGGCTTGCCGGGCAGCCACTGCACGGCGCCGCGCTGCTCGACGCCGGCGAGGCCGTCGATCTGGCGCATTGACACGGCGGTGCGCCGCAGGTCGTACAGCGTCAGCATTTCCTTGAGCGGCGCGAGCCCGTGCGCGACCAGCGACACGTGGTTCAGCGCGAGATGCGACACGAGCCGCCAGTGCGCGGCGCGACCGCGCTCGAAGCGCACGCTCTGCGTCGGGCGCCGCAGCAGCGAGATGCCGCTCGTCTGCGCGCCGCCTTCCTGGAACAGGTCGCCGCCTTCGAGACCGAACGCGAGCATCGACGGCAGGTCGCGGTTCGTGCAGGTGAGGTCGAGGCTCAGCGTGTCGGTTTGCGGCGACGTCGGCTCGAAGTCGATGTCGACGATCGAGATCTCGGTTTCGTAGCCGGGGCTTTTCTGCGCGACCCAGTCGTTGCGGCGCGCGAACCAGTAATGACCGATCCGCGCCGACTCGCCGTGATGCAGCGAATAGAACGGCCGGAACTCGATCACCGATTCTTCATGCGCCTGCTGCCGGACGAGCTTCACCGAATCGATCGAATACACCTCGTACGCGAACGCGCGGCGCGCTTCGGCGATCACCGGGTACGACACCGCGCGGTGCGTGATGCGGATCGGCTCGCCGTGCTGGCGGAACAGGTTGACGATCGGCGTGCAGAACAGCCGGAAATGGCTGGCCGTGAGCAACTCGAGCAGCCGCGCGACGTGCGAATCGCTGCGCACGTCCTGCAGCACCAGATGCAGCGTCGCGCGCTGGCAGCGGCCCGACGCGCGCGCGATCGCCGCGAGGTCGAAATCGACGAAATCGAACTTGTCGGGGAATGCGAAGTATTCGGTGAGCAGGCGATACGCGGGGTGCGACTTCGCGGGGTAGTCGATCAGCGCGTCGTCCTCGTCGAAGCCGGCATGCGCGATCGGCAGCTTGCGCAGCGCGGTCCAGCGGCCGTTGCGCTCGGGCTCGACATACGCGCCGAGCACGTTGACGAACAGGCAATCGGTCAGCGCGGCGACGAACGACTGCTCGCCGTGCAGGTGCGCGCGCAGCGTCGGCAGCTTCAGCGCGCCGAGATCGAGCTGCGCGGCGAGCGATTCGAACGTGATCGAGATCACGCCCGTCGCGTTGGACGGCAGCACCGTCGCGCTCGGCGCGAGCGCGACCGGCGTGAAGCGCGCCTCCGAGATGCGGATCGGCGCGAGCGTCACGTCGTATGCGGTGCGGAACCGGCACTGCACGCCGCGGATCGGACGGCTCTTCAGCTCGGTGCCGCGGTCGATCACGACCGGTTCGGTCTGCTGGCCCGGCGAGGCCGGCGTGAACTGCGCGATCGAGCACGACGGGAACGGCCGCAGGTAGTGCGGATACAGCACTTCCAGCAGCGCTTCGGTGAATTCCGGGTAGTCGTCGTCGAGCTTCTTGTTGATGCGCGCGCCGAGCAGGGCGAACGACTCGATCATCCGCTCGACGTGCGGATCCTCGCAGTGCTCGCCGGACAACGCGAGCCGCGCGGCGATCTTCGGATAACGTTCGGCGAAATCTCGCGAATAGCGCCGCAAAAACGATAATTCGCGCTCGTAGTACGGCAGCAATTCTTCCATCGACGACCCCGAGAACCTCAATATTTCCTGCCGGACCCTGAACCATCACCGGGCGGTCCGGCCCGCTCGGCGGCTTGATTTACAGCATTCTGGCCGCGCGCGTGCGCGTGACCGAATACTGCAGCGTCGACGGCTGCAGCATCGCGTCGAAACTCACCGGCTCCTCGGCCGGATGCACGACGAGCAGCGCCTGGATCGCGAAGTACAGCGCGTTGGTCGACTGCTCGTTCAGTTCGAACGTCACCTGCACCTGCTGCAGCCGCGGCTCGTGGCGCGCGATGGCCTGCTGGATCGACTTGCAGATGAACGCGCGGTCGTAGTGACTCGCGAGGCTCAGCCCCGCGAAATCGCTCAGCCCGTAGGTCAGCACCGATTTCTGGCATTCCGGCAGCGCGGCCAGCTCGATTTCGGTGTGCGCGATACGGGTGTTGAGGATCGCCTCGACGTCGCGGGCGACCGTGTTCTTGAGCTCGTCCAGCGACAATTGCCGCATCGCGGCCGAGGCCGGCAGGTGCGGTTCGTCGTCGAACAGCTTGTCGAGAAAACTGGGTTCGAATCGTTTCATCGGCCGGCGTACACAGCGAAAACGGCAACGGGACGCCGAGCGCCCCGTTGCCGCAACCGACGTTAGACCGCGTAGGTCTTGTCGTTCTTCGTCAGGCTCCAGGCGCCTTGCGTGTTGCCGCCCTGGTTGCCGCCGATCTTCTGCTGGGTCTGCTTCCACTGCACGGCCGCGTACTTCAGCGAGAACGTCTCGAGCGGCAGACCTTCTTCGCGAACGCTCGGAGCGATGCTCGAGATGATCACGTACTTGAGCTTCACTTCCAGATACTGCACGCGCTTGCCTTCACCGTCCGCGCGCGAGAAATGGACCGTCACTTCATCGAACGTCGTGCCGCCCGATGCGTGCTGATACAGCAGCGGGCTCGACGAATCGATTTCCTTCGTGAAAATCATGTCGCCGTGCTCGCAGCGCGTCATCGTGTGACCGCCCGCGGTCGATGCCGTTGCCGAACGCGGCTGAACGATCGAGTGATCCCACGATTTCAGTTCGATCCAGCCCTGATGGTCTTTGTCCGCGGATTCGCCCTTCACCGCCGGACTACCAAACTGCAAGTGCATATGTAACATGGCCCTTCGACTCCCCAAAGAGGTGGTTTTAACGTCCTACCCAGGCGGCCCGCCCGGGCGATTTACTCGCTTATGAATTTGCCGGTTTGGGCAGATCAGCGACAAGTCGCAGAGAAATCGAGAGTTCGTCGAGCTGAAAGTGCGGGCGCAGGAACGCGACCGAACGATACGAGCCCGGCTTGCCCGGAATCTCCGACACTTGTATGGATGCCTCGCGCAGCGGGAATTGCGCCTTCTGTTCCTGCGACGCGTTGTCGTCGAGCAGGACGTACTGCGAAATCCACCGGTTGAGGAAAGTCTCCACGTTCTGCGCCGATGCGAAGCTGCCGATCTTGTCCCGCATCATCGCCTTCAGGTAGTGCGCGACGCGCGATACCGAGAAGATGTACTGAAGCTGGGCGGACAGGACGGCGTTCGCATTCGCGCTGTCGGTGCTGTATTTTTTCGGTTTCTGCACCGATTGCGCGGCGAAGAACGCAGCGTAATCCGAGTTCTTGCAATGCACGAGCGGGATGAAGCCGAGGTCGCTCAGCTCCTTCTCGCGGCGATCGGTGATCGCGATTTCGGTCGGGCACTTCAGCGCGACTTCACCGTCGTCGGTCTTGAACGTGTGGGTCGGCAGGTCCTCGACGAGGCCGCCGCCTTCGACGCCGCGGATCGCCGCGCACCAGCCGAAGTCGTCGAATGCGGCCGTCAGGCGTGCCGCGAAGGCCCATGCCGCGTTGCACCAGAGGTACTTGTCGTGCTCGGTGCCGTCGACGTCCTCGACGAAGTTGAAGTTCTCCGCGGTCTGGCCGTCCTTCGGATTGAACGGCAGGCGACCGAGGAAGCGCGGCAGCGTCAGGCCGACGTAGCGCGAATCTTCGGCGTCGCGGAACGACTTCCACTTCGCGTATTCGACCGTGTCGAACACCTTGCCGAGGTCGCGCGGCTTGCCGAGGTCGGAGAACGACTCGAGGCCGAGCAGCTCCGGCGACGCCGACGCGATGAACGGCGCGTGCGCGGCCGCCGCGACGTGCGACATCTGCTCGATGAAGTACATGTCTTCCGGCTGGCGCGAGATCTCGTAATCGCCGATCAGCGCGCCGAACGGCGAGCCGCCGAACGTGCCGAACTCTTCTTCGTAGACCTTCTTGAACAGCGCGCTCTGGTCGAACTCGCTCGCGCCCTTGAAGTCGCGCACGAGGTCGCGCTTCGGTGCGTGCAGCGCCTTGATCTTGATCGTCTGGCCGGTGTTGCTTTCCTTGACCAGGTAGTCCATCCCGCGCCACGTGCTTTCGAGGCGCTGGAATTCCGGCGCGTGCATCACCGCGGACAGCTGCGTGGAGATCAGGCGGTCGAGTTCCGCGACGCGCGCGTCGATCGTCGCCGACAGGTTGTCCGACACGATCACCGTGCCGTCGAGCACCTGGTGCACGAGTTCGCCGATCAGGTCCTTCGCACGGGCATGCTCGGAATCGGATTTCGCGACCTTGCTCTTCTCGACGATATCGTCGAGCAGCGAAGTCCCGGCGGCGTATTCCGCGCCGCTCGCTTGGGCCGCAGCCGTTTGCTGGTTCATCTCAACACTCCGTCGTCATTCGCCGTCTTTGTCGCCGCCGGTGCCCTTCGCGAGCTCCTGCAGCTGCTGCGTGTTCTTCAGCACCTCGGACAGCAGATCCTCGAGCTTGTCGTTGCCGGCGAGCTTGTTGCGCAGGTCGGCGAGCTTCGAGCGCGCCTCGAGCAGGCGGCGCAGCGGCTCGACCTGTTCGACGACTTCGTCCGGGCTGAAATCCGACAGCGAACGGAACTTCAGGTCGACTGCGAACTTGCCGCCTTCCGGGCTCAGGCGGTTTTCCACCTGGAACGCGGCGCGCGGCTCGATCGCCTTCATCACGTCGTCGAAGTTGTCACGGTCGATGTTGACGAACTTGCGGTCGCGCAGCTTCGGCTGCTCGACTTCCGACTGGCCCGCCAGATCGCCGACGACCCCGACGACGAACGGCAGTTCCTTCACCTCGATCGCGTCGCCCTTCTCGACCTCGTAGGTCAGCTGGACGCGCGGCGGCCGTATTTTCTGCAAGCTTTTCTGAATGCTTTCTTTCTTGGCCATCTCGACGGCTCCCAGGTTAGTTGTGGTTATCGCGTCTGTTGCGGTCAGTTGCGCAGCGCGCTGAACGGATCGGCGCCGCCCTTTTGCGGCGCGGCGGCCGGCGTCGGCGCGGTGGTTGCGGCTGCAGCCGCCTCGGTGGCCGGCGCCGCGCCGGCCTTCGGACGATGAATCACGCGACGCGCCGTACGCGCCTTCGTGGTCCGCTGCTCCGGCGGGAACAGCGCCGATTCGCCGAGCGTGTCGCGCAGTTGCTTCGCGAGCGCCTGCGCGTCCGACTTCGCATCGCCCGCGAGCGATGCATCCTGGCGCAGCTCGCCGAGCGACTGCGTCGCGATCCGCAGCCCCGCGACGGCGAGCACGCTCTTCGCCTGACGATCGGTCGCGTCGCGCTGCAGTGCCTCCTGCGCGGCGACGATCGCCTGGCCATAGTGGTTCTGGGCAAACTGGATCTGCGCGATGCGCGACCACGGTTCCTCGCGCGTCGGATCCGACTTCGCGAGCTGCTGGTACAGGCCGAGCGCCTTGTCCTGGTCACCCGACTTCGCAACGGCGTCCGCATCGGCCAGCGACTTGTTGAACACCTCGGCAGTCGGCGCCGGCGGCTGGCTCGCACAACCGGCGATCACGCCGCAAGCCAGCACTACCCCAGACAATTTTGCGAAGAGACGGTCTTTCATCGTTATATCCACCGGCGCGTGAGTATTAAAATCGTTGAGAATCTGGTTCTTTTGCTTTGCAAGAAGCGCGCGGGTATAGTACCGATCAATTTTTCATAATTCAATCGCTGCGTGCAGAGTAATTCCTTTTAAATCCGTGCGCTACCCCCTCGAAACGTCTCCGGCAACGGCCCGGCGACGGTTTTTCGAGCGACCGGAATGCGCAAGTTTTACTTGCTCGACAACGCTTCGCGCGGGTGACGGAAAAAATTTCCGGAAGCGCGATGCGCCGCACGCGTGCTTAATAGTTGAACGGCAGATAAGCCGGCATTCGCGATGAACGCGGAAATGCCCGGTAGTTTTGACAGGGGAGTTAAAGGCGGCACGCCGGAAACACGATGAGATCGTCCATGATTCGCTATGCGCTGCCGCTGATTGCCTGCGCGCTCCTGGCCGGATGCGCGGCCGCCCCGCTGCTCGGCTCCGCCGCGAGCGCCGTGATGCAGGCCGCCGGCATCGGCAAGCCCGAACTGCCGGATGCCCAGAAGCCGCCGCGCAACATCGGGCTCACGCTCGCCGCCGCGCCGAACCTCAACGCCGCGAACGATCGCAAGCCGCTCGCATTAGTGGTGCGGCTCTACGCGCTGAAGGATCCGACTTCGTTCCAGCAGGCGCCATTCGATGCATTCACCGATCCGGCCAAGGAAAAGGCCGCGCTGGGCACCGATCTGCTGAACGTGCGTGAAATCACGCTGATTCCGGGCCAGCGCTATACGGCAACCGAAAAGGTGTCGCGCGAAGCGCAGGCATTCGGCATCGTCGCACTGTTCCGCGATCCCGCCATCCAGCGCTGGAAACTGACGTTCGACCCGGCGAAGTCGGAGAAATCCGGCATAATCATCGGCCTGCATAATTGCGCGATGACGGTCGCCGACGGCTCGGTCATCGCACCGCAACAGGGCGCGCCTTCGCAACCGCTGAATTTGCTTTCGTCGGTCACCTGCGGTTAAGCATGACGCACGAATGTCAATTAACAAGAGTTAACAAATTGGCGATTTAATTCGGGCATGAACAAATCGATTACATCGCAACGCCACATTAACCGGATTTGACATGAGTTATTCGGCCAAGGTGCTTTGGGGGGAAGGGCTGTTCCTCCGGCCCCAACACTTTCAGCGGCAGGACGCCTATCACGAGGCGCGCCTGTTCGAATCCATCCAGGCGATCCAGCCGTACAACTGGGGCGTGCGCTCGGTGCGCATCGACCGCGATGCGCTCGGCAGCAACGTGCTGCGCGTGGCCGAGCTTGCGCTCGTGTTCCCGGACGGCGCGCTGTATGCCGCGCCGCAGGCCGACGACCTGCCGCCGCCGATCGCGCTGGACACGCTGCCCGACGGCATCAACGAATTCGTCTTCTACCTCGCGCTGCATCCGCTGCGCGAGAACGGCACCAACTACAGCGACGATCCGGCCGCCGGCTTCATGACGCGTTTCGTCAGCGAGCAGACGAGCGTCGCCGACAACTTCACCGACGCCGCCGAAGCCGACATCACGTTCCTCAAGACGCAGGTCAAGCTGATCGCGCACAGCGAGCCGCGCGACCAGCTGCTGTCGGTGCCGCTCGTGCGCGTGCGCCGCACCGCGACGTCCGGCTTCGAGATCGACGACAGCTTCGTGCCGCCGTGCCTCGCGATCGAAGCTTCGCCGATCCTGCACCAGCGGCTGCGCCAGCTCGTCGACGCGCTGCAGGCAAAGGTGAACGCGCTGTATGGCTTTCACCGCGAGCCGTCGAAGAACATCATCGAATTCCGCTCGGGCGACATCGCGTCGTTCTGGCTGCTGCACACCGCAAACGCCGCGTTCGCGACGCTCGCGCACCTGCACCAGCATGCGGCGCTGCATCCGGAGCGGCTGTTCCAGGAACTGCTGCGCCTCGCGGGCCAGCTGATGACGTTTTCGAAGGGCTACACGCTCGCCGACCTGCCCGTGTATCGCCATGACGATCCGGGCCCGAGCTTCGCGCGCCTCGACCTGATGCTGCGCGAGTTGCTCGATACCGTGATCTCGACGCGCTACTTCGCGATCACGCTCGACGAAGTGCGTCCGTCGTTCCATCTCGGCCGCCTCGATTCGGGCAAGATCGACGACAAGACCGAGTTCTACCTGGCCGTGTCCGCGGACATGCCGAGCGTCGAGCTCGTCGATGCGGTGCCGGCACGCTTCAAGGTCGGCGCGCCCGACGACGTCGACAAACTGGTGCTGTCGGCAATGCCCGGCGTGCGGCTGTCGTACATGCCGCAGGTACCGCCCGCGATTCCGGTGCGGCCCGGCGCGTGCTATTTCCAGCTTGATTCGCGCGGTGCGCTCTACGAGCGCATGCTGCAGGCCCAGTCCGCGATGATCTACGCGCCGACTGGCATCAATGACCTGAAATTCGAACTGATCGCGGTCACATCATGAGCTACGCGCCTTCCCTGTTCGGCGACAACGCGCCGGCCCCGCTGCATACCCCGGCGTCGACCGACGCCTCGTTCCAGGCCCGTTCGCTGCTCGACCTGCTGTACGACGGGTTCTTCATGCTGTTCCTGCTCAAGAACGGCCGCGAGCCGGACAGCGCGAGCGAGTTCAGCACGAAGATCCAGGAGTTTCTGTCGGATTTCGAGCGCGGCGCGAAGAAGCTCAACATTCCGGCCGAGGACGTGTATGGCGCGAAGTTCGCGTACTGCGCGGCCGTCGACGAGATGGTGCTGTCGTCGCAGTTCAAGATCCGGACCGACTGGGAACGCCGGCCGCTGCAGCTCGTGCTGTTCGGCGAGCAGCTCGCGGGGGAGAAGTTCTTTCAATATCTCGAGGAATGTCGGGCGCAGGGCGCGGCGCGGTTGCAGTCGCTCGAGGTGTTTCATATGTGCCTGCTGCTCGGGTTTCAGGGCAAGTATCTGCTCGAGGGGCCGGAGAAGCTCGCTTACCTCACCGCGCGGCTGGGGGACGAGATCGCGCATATGAAGGGCAAGCGCGCCGCGTTCGCGCCGCATTGGCCGCTGCCGGACCAGATCGCGCATCGGTTGAAGCGCGAGGTGCCGGTCTGGGCGATCGGCGCCGTGTTTGCGCTGGTGGCCCTGCTCGGGTATCTCGGGCTCAATACTTATCTGAAGGACAAGACGCTGCAGGCGTTGGCGCCTTATTCGCAGGTGATCAAGGTGGGGCCGGAGTCGGCTAATTTGACGATTTCGTTGCCTTGAGGCGTGCTTCGTTCGGGTGTTGATGCTTCATCGAAAAAGGACCGCTCGGCGGTCCTTTTTTGCTGTGGCGCGTGGTGCGCGTCGTCGCGCGTCGTCAAAGCAGAATGAATTCTTCGTTGTCGACGTAGAACACGAACGCATCGAACAATTGCGTCACGCTCGGTTCATCGACCTGGTCATGTGCGTTGATCACGATGTCCTCGATCGTCGCGCTGGACAGCGTGACGCGCCAGCCGGGTTGGGGGGTAGTGGCGGGAGGCGTGTCGGTCTCGGGGTCGTTGGCGTCGTTGGCGTCTTCGGTGAATACGCCGTCCGTATCGAGCGTCCACGGCATCGGCGGCAAGCAGAGCCAACCGGAGAAATCGCCCGGGTGTTCGAGAATGTGTTTCAACGACGCGGTGGTCGTGGTGGTGGTCGACATGGGTAGTGCGGTGGTAACTGGGCTGGAGTCAATGCGCTCGGGGCGAGATGCGGCAGTTGCACGAGTGCGCCTGCGCCGCGGCGTTCGTGCCGGCAAGGCGTGATTATGCCAATGTCTTATGCACGAGGTTGGCGGCGGCAGTGTGCCGGTCAGTTGGCGGACGCGGTACCCACATTCGAGATCGCGTCCAATTTCCCGCGTCGGACTGCCCTTCAGGGTTGGTAGCGAACTGTCTCGTAGATCTTCGCCATGCCCTGCTTCGCGGGATTTTCGTTGGCGGCCAGACCTGTCGAGAAAATGATGCAGGTCCAGCCGTCGCCGCAAGGCTTGCTCGCAATCAGGTCGAGCCGATGTGCATACACCCGGTCGTCCTTGAAAATCTTATGCGAGTAGCGCGATGCGAGCGCGGGATATTTGCCGTTCAACATGATCGGCTCGTAATTCGCTTTCGTGTACTGAGCAGGCTTGTCGTCGACTTGCAGGTTGTAGAGATACGCCGCCGTTCCCTTTAGCGTCGGCGCAACCTTGGTGGGCACAACCTGAACCGTGACACCCAACGTCAGAACCTCGAATGCCGCCTTGTCGGCTTCGATATCGACCCCCTGCCCATTCGTATCCTCCAGCCGGCCACTCCACGTAACCGTCCAGTTCGAAGGAAGCTGGAAGCTGACGCCGTTCGCGGCATAAGGTTTGAGATGCACCAGATCAGGCGCATCCGCGGCCCTTGAATCAGTGTTATCGGCAGACGCTGCCGTTACGGTCGCAAGCAAGATAAGCGCAAGAAGTGAACGCCGCATGGAGAATCCTTATTTTATTGAGTGTAGATGCTTCCTTCATCGCTATCCCGGTCGACCGGGCGTAGTTAGGAAGGCTGCAAAGCTATCTGCAATCGCTGACGCATGCCTTGTCTCGTGCGACCAAAGAGCTACAACAGGTTCTCCAGCGTCGCCAAGGCATCAAACGTTCAAGAGACATCCATCCCCTACATTTCGATCCAGGACGGCTCATCCTCGTAACAGTAAAGAATCGAGTAGACACTTGAGAATTGATTACCGAAATTAAATTTTTTATTCAAGACCTCAACAGGAGTAAAAATCATACCAGCCTCCTCCATGTTCTTTATCAGTGGGTACACTGAATTGGTTGATGGCAGATCAATACTCGGTGAGTCTTGACTTCCGTCTGCCGACAACAACGATAAATAGTAGTACGGACCAACAAACGATACTCGCAATATGAAATCCGCACCATCACCCCTCACGAAATATCCGTAACTTACGTCGGTGTTGGGCTCGGTATCCTCATGGAAATCAAAATTCTTTTCAAGAAATTGAATCACACCAGGGTACTTTGTCGCAGCAAGATTCTCTTTAACGAACGAGTAGTCCGGGGATTCAAAACTCCCGTACGAATCAATAACGGAACGCGAGAATCTTTCCCAATCAAAATTCGAATCATGGGGTCTCTGGGCCTTTGGGATGTCCATGTATTTTTCCTCCATTGTCTTGGTGAACGCGCACTGAAGTTTGAGTGCCTCCGTTGGGGCCAAAACCAATAGGCGTCTTGAAATCGTGGTCCCGTACATTCGAGCGCCCAGGGACGGGGCTACCCTTGCTCCAAGCCTCATCTGTGTACTGCACTGCATCGTCCCAATCACAGAAGCACGAGGTGGGCTTACCTTGTTTAACTCGATTGTCATACTGAGGCTCACCTAGTACATGACCCGCTTGCTTCTGCCGCGATATATGCGGTGGAACCGATGGTTTCTTTTGCAAACCCAGCGGATCGATCCACAGCGTCGGGTTCGGCGCGTACTGGTAGACATTGACCCCGCCAGCCAACCCAATCGGATCTTTCGACACGAAGCGCCCACTACTCGGATCGTAGTACCGATACAGGTTGTAATGAAGCCCCGTTTCATCATCAAATTGCTGCCCCTGGAACCGCAGCGAATTCCTCGGAGCGATCCCTACCGCCCTCGACGCCCGCGCGATCACCTCGCGAGCTTCACCCCACGCCTTGTACGACGCCTCCCACACCACATCGCCATCGTCATCCGTCAGTACCTGCGGAGTGCCGATCTGATCACAGTGGTAATAGAAGGCATGCACCTGCCCTGTCCGCTCCGGTACCCGTTGCAGCGGATCATCTTCCGGCACGTAGCGATCTGTATTGCTACGCGACGGTGTCTCGCAGCCACTGACCGGTGCACCGACGTATTGCACCATCGGCACGAACGATTCCGCTTCGTACAAGTAGTGCGTGCTGCCATGCTCACCGCTCTCATACGCCAGCGTATCTCCGTCCCAACCGAACACCGTACGCTCGCCGTTCACCTCTTTCGCAATCCGGCGGCCCAACGCATCGTAGTAATACCGTGACTCACTGCTGCGCGCAGTCTCCTGCACGCTCGCAGCCGTCATCCGATTAAACGCATTCCACTCGTAACGTTGCTCGCCCGCCGGCGATGTGCGATGAACGAGGTTGCCACGCGCGTCGTACTCGAAATGCCGCCCGGCATATTGCTTCAGCAAATTGCCCAATACCTTGGGCACTTCGGAAGGCAACGAACTTTCCGCACGCACCGGGCTCGGCCTGTTCTCTTTGCGAGCCGTCTCAACGCGTGCCGGATCGATGATGTTGCTCGCCGGATCGAATGCGAACCGCTCCTTGCCGGCCGGTCCGATCGACTCGAGCAACCGTCCGACCGGATCGTACCGATAGTCGATGCCGCCCTTGCGGCTGTCCTCGATCCGCAATAACTGACCGGCCGCGTCATAGCGATACCGCCGCTCGGCGAGCGGCGCTGGCGACGTGGACCGCTGAATCGTCTGTTGCAGCACCCGTCCAGCCGGATCGTAGTGCGTGCGTTGCCCGACCTTGCTCGACAGCAGCCGCACCGTTTCGCGATGCAGAGCGTCGCGCTCGAACTGCACACGCTCGTCGCCATCCAGCAGCATCCCGTGCACGTGCCCCGAGCCATACATCAGCCAGTCGATCGCGTGGCCGTCCGGTCGCACGGTGCGCCGCCGATTGCCGAGTTCGTCGTATTCGTGATGCCACACGTAGCTGCGTCGCTCGCCGAACAGATCGTATGCGTGATGCTCTCGGACGAGATTGCCGACAGGATCGAAGAAGAACTGCACACGGCTGTAGCGGTTCACCGCGTCGATGAGCCGGCCGCTCCGATCGTACGCAAACCGTTCCTCGCTTTCGCCGGAGGCGCGCTTCATCAGCCGTCCGGTCGCGTCGAGGTCGACCGACGTCACGCAGCCGGCTTCGTCGACGCAGACGAGGCTGCCGCTTTCCTTGTCGTATTGGTAACGCGTCGACTTGCCGTCGAAGCCGACTTCCTCGATCAGCCGCCCGGCCGGATCGTAATGGAACTGGTACGTCGCAAAGTTCGCATCGATCAGTGCGGTAAGCCGGCCGAGACGATCGTAGCGATACGCAATCGTCTGCCCGAGCGCATCCGCGCGACTCGCAATGCGGCCTGCCGCATCGTAGCCGTATCGCGTCGACCGGCTCAGTTGATCGGTATGCCGTAACAACCGGCCTTCAGCGTCGTATTGCACCTGCTCGACGCTCGGCATGCTAGCAGCAAGCGGCCTTTTTCTTTGCTGTCACCGCTTGCGATGGCTGCAGGTGCATCGGGCGCGCGTTACTCGTGCCTCGCTGAGTACTTCGTTGCTTCGCTCGTAGCGAGGCAACGCGCCCACCACGCACCTCGCCCTTGCGGCTGTCCTCGACCGGCGGCAACTGATCCTTCGCGTCGTAACGATACCGCTGCCCGGCAAGCGACTTGGAGCCGCGGATCGTGGGATCGTCTGTTGCAGCCGTGCGTCCCGCCGCATCGTAATGCGTACGTTGCCCGATCTTGCTCGACGGCAATCGCTCCGGCTCGCAACGCAGCTCGGCGCTCTTAACCGGTGCGATGGTCGGGAGCAACACTAACCATCGACCATGCTCATGAATACATCGGTTTGGGTATTCGATAATTTTTGACTCACTCGTTGCCGCAATTGGGCTAGGAAATCCGATCGGAGAGCCAGTGTATCGTCGTAAACGTCCTTTGCATATTTCGTGATAAAGAGATCACACCAGATGTGCAACACATCGGCAAAGGTCGTTATGTCGTTTGAAACATGATTTGCTCGCCATGAGCCAGATCCATGACGTGCAAAAAGAATAATGCAGTCTTCTTTGCTGAAGTCGCCGATGATCGGGTCTCCGCTTATCTGTCCAAGCACGAGCCACTCGTCCTTCCATGCAGACAGACGTCCCCCCGAAGCATCGACCCGATACCCGATTTGCGCCGCCTCTAACGTCGTCTGACTTCCGTACAGGTGAAGCTCCTCCGCGGACCAAGGAATTGTCAGATCCGCTCCTTGCAAGGCCGATATCCACGTGGCAACTTCCTTGTATCCAGCCGATATTGATGCAGCAGGTGTGGTCGCTTGATCGACTACACTGGCATGCGCTCCGAGAATCGTACGTATTTCACGAAAAACACTATCGGCAGTTTGCATTTTCGTTTGCTCTCTGATGCTGACTAATCATTGCCGCACGGTCGATCAAGCGGCCCGATGTTGCGTTTTGGTAATTACCGCGATGCCCCTGCAGGCTGTTCAGATGGTCGCCCCCGTTGGGCCCATTCGACAGAAAGACAATATTTCGAGGATCTCCGGCCCATGCGGGGTTGCTTTCAACATTGTTTATATGATGCCCGGTGAACCCGGTTACCTTTCCGTTGCTAAGCAATTCATCCATCTGTGCTGGCGTCCAATCTACAGTCCCCGAACCGGTGGCTTTCACGAGTTCCTGCTCGGCTTTCCAGGCACGATTGATACCCGTTTGACGAGAGCCCGCCATTGGCGCGAGGCTGTCTCTAATTTTATAGCGGATCAAGCTGCAAGGCGTGAGGCCGAGCGGATCGGCCCATAGTACAGCGTTACGCGCGTATTGATAGACATTGATTCCACCAGCCAGCCCAACCGGATCCTTACTGACGAACCGCCCGGACGCAGTGTCATAGTACCGATGCCGGTTGTAATGCAGCCCAGTCTCATGATCTTCCTGCTGCCCCTGGAACCGCAACGAATTCCTCGCCACGATCCCCGCCGCCTTCGACGCGCGCGCGATCACCTCGCACGCTTCCCCCCACGCCTTGTACGAAGCTTCCCAAACGACGTCCCCATCGTCATCCGTCAGCAACTGCGGTGTGCCGATCTGGTCGCAGTGGTAATAGAAAAGCTTCGCGTCAGCCCTACGCTGCGGCACCTTCTGCAGTGGATCTTCCTCCGGCACGTAACGATCACTGCTCTTCCACGCCGGCGTCTTGATTCCAACAACCGGCTCGGCCACATACTGCGCGAGCGGTACGAACGTCCCCGGCTCGTAGATATAGTGCGTGCCGCGCTCACCATCGCTTTCGTACGCGAGCGTATCGCCATCCCACCCGAACACGGTCCGCTCGCCGTTCACCTCCTTCGCGATCCGGCGGCCAAAGGCGTCATAGAAGTACCGCGCGTCACTCTGCCGCGACGTCTCCGCGACGCGCGCCGACAGCAAACGGTTGAACGCATCCCACTCGTATTCCTGCTCGCCCGCCGGCGTACGCTTGCGCACGAGATTGCCCCGCGCGTCGTACTCGAAGTGCATCCCCGCATACGCCTTCAGCAGGTTGCCCAGCACCTTCGGCACCTCTGCCGGCAATGTGCTTTCCGGCCGCACCAGGCTCGGCCGCGACGCGGGCGTGTCGCTCGCTCGCACCGGATCGACAATGTTGCTCGCGGGATCGAACGAGAACCGCTCCTTCGCAACCGGGCTGATTGCCTCGATCAGCCGTCCGACCGGATCGTACCGATAGTCGATGCCGCCCTTGCGGCTGTCCTCGATCCGCAACAACTGACCGGCCGCGTCATAGCGATACTGCCGCTCGGCGAGCGGCGCTGGCGACGTGGACCGCTGAATCGTCTGTTGCAGCACCCGTCCAGCCGGATCGTAGTGCGTGCGTTGCCCGACCTTGCTCGACAGCAGCCGCACCGTTTCGCGATGCAGAGCGTCGCGCTCGAACTGCACACGCTCGTCGCCATCCAGCAGCATCCCGTGCACGTGCCCCGAGCCATACATCAGCCAGTCGATCGCGTGGCCGTCCGGTCGCACGGTGCGCCGCCGATTGCCGAGTTCGTCGTATTCGTGATGCCACACGTAGCTGCGTCGCTCGCCGAACAGATCGTATGCGTGATGCTCTCGGACGAGATTGCCGACAGGATCGAAGAAGAACTGCACACGGCTGTAGCGGTTCACCGCGTCGATGAGCCGGCCGCTCCGATCGTACGCAAACCGTTCCTCGCTTTCGCCGGAGGCGCGCTTCATCAGCCGTCCGGTCGCGTCGAGGTCGACCGACCTCACGCAGCCGGCTTCGTCGACGCAGACGAGGCTGCCGCTTTCCTTGTCGTATTGGTAACGCGTCGACTTGCCGTCGAAGCCGATCTCTTCGATCAGCCGTCCCGCCGGATCGTAGTGGAACTGATACGTCGCAAAGTTCCCATCGATCAGTGCGGTAAGCCGGCCGAGACGATCGTAGCGATACGCAATCGTCTGCCCGAGCGCGTCGGCGCGACTCGCAATGCGGCCTGCCGCATCGTAGCTGTATCGCGTCGACCGGTTCAGTTGATCGGTATGCCGCAGCAATCTGCCTTCGGCGTCGTACTGCACGTGCTCGACGCCGGCGGGAGAACGAATCTCAGACAGCTGCCCGTTCGGTCCGTAACCATAGGCGACTATGCCACCGGACGCATCCTTGGCCTCTGCCACGCGTCCGATATCGTCGTACTGCCACTCCGTCTTCTTTCCAGAGCAATCGGTGTAGCTCGTGAGCTGCCCGGCATCGTTGTATTCGAGCGCCTTCGTCCCGCCCTTCGCATCGGTGATTTGCGTCGGCAGCCCCTTGTCGTTGTACGCGTACTTCGTCGCGTGCTCGAGCGGATCGATCTCCTCGACGAGATTGCCGGCGTCGTCGTACTTGCGCTGCCACACGTGCCCGTTCGGATCGACGAGCCTGATCATCTGGTCCTTGTCATCATAGGCCATCTCGATGATGCTGCCGTCCGCGCGTTCGTGCCACGTACGGTTGCCGCGCGCGTCGTAACGCATCTGTTCGATACTGCCGTCCTGCAGGATGTGCAGCACCAGATTGTTGTGCTCGTCACGCCGAAACCACTCCTCGGTGCCGTCCGGGTATGCAACTCGATAAATGTAGCCCTTGATGTTGTAGTAATAGCGCGTCATCTGACCGAGCGCGTCGGTCACGTAGGTAAGCCGGATCTTCGGATGCCACGCAAGGCGGATGTCGAGGCTGCCGTCGTCCGCATATTCGCGGACGCATTTCGCATCGGCATTGTCGTCGGTGTCGGCGCCGTCCCACTCGAGCGTCATTCCGCGGCCAGTACGGTCGGTATAGCGCGTGACAAGGTGTCGACGGTACGCATAGCTCCACGCATTGCCGTGCCGGTCGATCGCGCGCACGAGGTCTCCCGCGTCGTCGTACGCATAAATCGCCAGAGTGCGGCGCTTGCCGTCCTGCAGGACCTGCTCGATCAACACGATGCGCCCTTGCTTGTCGTATTCGAACGACAGCACGTTGCCGCTGGCATCAATCAACCGGACGAGGCGGTCGAGTACGTCGTAGTCGAGCGTGATCGTGTTGCCGGCGCGATCCTTCTGCATCGCGAGTCGGAATGCATCGCCGCGTCGTTCGTACACGTGCAGTTCGTCGTGGCCATATGCGACCGTCGCCCACGTGTCGTCGAGGCGCGACAGCGTCAGGCTTTCGGAGAGATCGTCGTGCACGCCCCCGACTGCAAGCGCCGGATATTCGATGCTACGTCCGTTCCCATCACGGTAAAACCAGGTGTCGCCTTCGACATCGATGCGGGTGGTGTACGGCGTGAGCCACCGCGCGCCGAGTTCGCCGTTGTCGTATGCGGACAGGCGCGATCGATACGTCCGCGCCCATACGACGGGCAACGCGCCCGGCAATTCGAAATCGGTGTGCGTGAATGTCTCATCGCCGAACGCGAAATCGATCGAGCCGGGCGACGCGATCGGGCAGCCCTTGCATGGGCTCGGACCTGCGCCGCCTGGCTTCTTCTCTTGTTCGATTGCGCCGAGCGGCCCCTGCGGACGCTCGTGCTGTGCCTGCCCCTTGCCGCCGGGCGGCACGTCGGCGGCTTTTTCATGCAGCTTTCCGCGCGCGCGCACCTGCGCGACGGCCGCGACCAGCTGCGCGATGAGCCACAGCATCTTGCCTTCTTCGCTGCCGTTCAACTCGCGGATCGCCTTCGCGACTTTTGGTGCTTCGGCCTTCAGGAACGCGACGATATCGCGGAACGGTTGCAGCCACGAATCCGGCGCGAGCTTCGCGGCCGTCCCTGCCACCGCGTTTCCGGCTTCTTTCCCCAGCGCGACGGAGCCTTCGTAGCCGTATTCGATCGCGTCGACGACGAGCATCGGGTTGTACCAGGACCGCTCGTCCATTTTGCGAGCGACCGCCTCGGTGCGCCGCACGTTTGTACTGCTATCGAAAAGCCGCCCCTGCAGCGCGAGTTCGAGTCCATTCGCGATGCCGACCATCAATTCCTGCGCTTTTGCCGCGCAGTCGTTCAGCAGGTCGGTCAGGACTTGCTGCAGCGTGTTCAGAAAACTTTCGATTTCGGTCGCGGCCGCGGCGTTGACGTGCGTGACCAGCACGGAAATGAGTGCTGTCGCGAGATTGCCGCGCGATACGAGCAACTGGTTGCGCACGAGCGCGAGCAGCGGACGTGCGGACAGCCGGAACGACGCCAGCGGCGGCGGAAGCGGAATCACGCCGATCAAGTTGATCGCAAGGCCCAGATAGTCGAGCAAATCGGCTCTGCGCTTCTCGATGATCGTCACGATGTCGCACACCGCATCGTAAAACGCCATCAGGTTGCCGATGATCGGTACCGCGCTCGCGACCGTCTTCAGATCTTCGAACGAAATGTGGTTACCGCTGATGCTGAGCAGCCACTGATTGATGCGGTCGCCGCCAGCCGCTACATCTTTCGTCGAAATGTCGCTGAGCCAGGGAACGGCCTGTTCGTTCTCGGCGCCCGGTGGAAGTTGTTGTGCCATGTCGCTTTTCGTTCAAATCGTTTTTTGCAGACGGCTAACACGCCGCCCTCTCAGGATTGCAACGGACCGCCGAACCCGCTGGTCGGCAGCTTCATGCCGGTGACACCGGCAGCCGAAGCCGATGCCACCGCCGTAGCGCCCTTGCCGGCAATTCCGGCAACACCCGGCACAGCGCCCTGCAGCGCACCGGACGCCGCATTCGCAGCCGGCGTCGCCAACGCCGCGAGCCCACCTTGCCGTGCGGCCTGCACCATCCCGGCCACCTGCTTCGCAGCGCTGCCCAGGCTCGAAGCCGTCTGCAGCGCGGAAACGGCGCCTGCCCCACCGAGCGCACTCGCGGCAGCCGGCAACGCGGAACTCGCGAGACCGCCGAGCGCCGCGCCGGCGCCGCCACCGCTCACGAGGCCCAACGCCGCCGTGGTCGCAGCGGGCGCCATTCCCTGGAGCTGGCTGGCAAGCTGCCCGCTCGCCGCTGCCTGTGCCGCCTCCGGCGACGGCGCGACCGGCTCTGCCGGCCACTTCGCCTGCTTGAAATAGTTCGCCGGCTGATCCGATTCGCGCGGGTCCTTGCCGAATTCGACGCGCACCGCGCCCGGCGGCAAACCGCTCACGACGGTATGGCCGCTGTTGTCGAGCGCGCCCTGTTTCAGCACGGCGCCGTTCACGTCTCTCACCGTGAACAGCCCGCCCTTCACCGCCTCTCCATTCACGTACTTGTGAAACAGCTCCAACTGCCCCGGCTGATCCGGCCGCGGGCTCGGCAACGGATACCCCATGCTTGCCGGCCCGGCGAAGGTATGCGACGCACCCTTCACATCCACCGCGCCAGGCGTATGAATCTCGATGTTGCCGTCCTTGATGCGGATATACCCACCGCCGCTCGTCAGCAGAATCCCCTGATCGGCCGCGATTTCGATCCGATCGGTTGCGGACACAACCTTCACCGCCTTCTGCGCGGTGACTTCGACGTTGTCCGACTGCGCCTGGATCTCGACCTTGCCCTTGCCCGCGAACAGCTTCATCCCAGCGTTCTGCGCGAACAGGCTCAGCTTCTGCCCGATGCT
>NZ_LOTA01000058.1:0-1036 GCF_001521935.1 Burkholderia sp. RF7-non_BP4
GCCGTCACGTGCGGGGCGTCGTGATGCGGGAGCGCCGCCGCTTCCGCGTCGCTGAGATGGATCGCCGTGTCGACCACGACCAGGGACTTGTCGGCGACGATTGCGGCGTGTGCGTCCGGATGAAGCGCAGCCAGCGCGATCGTTTTCGGCACGATCCCGAACACATGGCCAGCGCGGCGAAACCCTTCCTTCGCCGACGCCACCTTGATCGCCGGATGTTTCTTGCTCATGAACCTCTCCTGTGAATTCGAACCCAACCGGAGCCCACCATCGCGCCGCAGCTCCGGGACGTTCTTCCTCCGCGCTTATCGGCGTCGCGCGGCCGTTTCTCGCGGGGTGTTATCCCGTTACGCCAGCCAGGGCGTCGTCAGCAGTTCGGCGGAACCCTTCCAGACGTTGGTCGCGCCATAGTTGTTCGCGTCGGCGTGCAGAATCTTCCGTCCGACACCGTCGTACCTTGGCGGAACCACCAGCAGTGACGGGCGGATGCCGAGCGGGCGGCCGTTGTCGCCCTTCATGCCGATCATCGCTTCACGCGCGGCTTGGTAGCTGTCTTCGTTCAGCTCGGCATTCGACGCATACGCGAGCTGCCAGAGCGCGAAGCCGACGTTGCAACGCGCGTCGACGCCGTAGCGGTACGTCTTCGCCGAGAACACAACTTCGTCCGTTTCCTGGTCCATCGCGACGAAGTTGTACGGCTTGCGCTGTTGCAAGATGATCGGCTTGACGATGCGCGTCATGTCGAGCAGGTACCAGGTCGGGCCGCTGCCAGCCTGAAAGTTCGAGACCGAACCGATCTGGCCGTTTTCCTGCAACACCGGGTGATCGGTGTCGAAGAAGTACTGGCCGTCGTAGCAGGTCTTCGTCGTGCCTTGCTTGAGCAGACCGAATACAAGCTCGTCGGGATGCTGTTTCGCGTCCAGGCCCATCTGGGCCATTACCGGCTTGTAGACGCCGTAGGTGTCGTCTTCGATTGCCTCGCGATCGACGCCGACGGTGTTCTCGAACGGCTTGTTCTTGATCGAGAAGTCGTGCG
>NZ_LOTA01000059.1:0-29123 GCF_001521935.1 Burkholderia sp. RF7-non_BP4
ACGATGTGCGCAAACCATCGATTGACGAGCGGGTCGGACAGTTGCGTCGCGCACCGGAACGATGGTCGATCCATCTCCTGGATTCCAAAAACAAAAATGGCTGCACGAGGCGGACGCAAACGAAACAACCCGGCCGAAGCCGGGTTGAAAGTGCAAAGAAAGGGGCTATCGTGGTCGGTGGACAGCGACTAACTCGACTTGTGTCAATTTCGTCGTTCGCAAGTGGCTACCAATCATTTCTTCTATCATCCTCTTGCCTTCGGCAGTGCGCACGCCCAACGACTCGATAACCTCATCCCTTGATTTTCCACTCTGCGCCAACGCTGGCCCACGATTCGAAATAGCATAACGTTCCAGTGCCGTACGCGCCTTCTCACTTTGCAAACCCAACTCCGTTGCGATCACATCACACGACTCACCATTGCGCACGCGGTCGCGCGCGATGCTGGGAGTCGGACCGGCAGCCACAGCGAACTCCAAGAGCTCTCGAGGCGAGCACGGAGAATATGGAGAGTCCGAAGCTACCGGAGTTTCAGGAATACCGTGTTCCACTGCGACTAGCCGACAAGACGTACCGCGTATCACGCGGGCCGTCGCAATCACCATCGCGAGCTCAAGAGACGAATTTTCCGATGTCGCCTTTCGTAAATTGTCCGCAGCCGCGCGCACAAGTGCGCCCCCTTTTACGTAAGGTGTCTTGCTTTCATCGATCCATGTCGCGACGCGGACAAGGTCATCAGCCCCCCGTAGCTTGACGCAATTCGTCTCATCTGGAGACAGCGGTAACGTTTCCGAGCGCATCGCTTTCGGAAACTGGTCCGCACTGCAAGCGATTTTGACAATATCTGCGCGGACCTGATCCGCTCCAGGCTCAGCGTGCTCTATGGCTAACCTGCAAACCTTCTTGAGATCGATATTAGATACTGAAGCACCGCCTATGGGTAACATGGACGCCTCCATTGTCGATGGCTGCACTATCGAGCGGTTGCGCGTACCGCGCTATCGGATATTGATCACCTTGGCACGCGCCCCCGTTCGTGGGGCGGCGGGGCCATCATTGAGCTGCACGAGGCTTAGAAGATGTTTCAAAAAAGAGCGAAAAGGGCTGTAATGGGATGGTCACCCCACCTCGCAGCGAGTAGGCTGCTGAGACCTTTCCTCGGGAGGTCATTGCCAGGGACAACGTCACGATGATTGGGATTGATTTGGGCAAGCATTCTTTCCATCTGCATGGGCAGGATCGCGTAGGCAAAGTCGTGTTTCGCAAGAAGGTATCGCGGAAGCAGCTGCTTGAGTTCTTCGCCACGTTCCATCCTTGTACTGCTGTCATGGAGGCCTGCGCAGGTGCGCATTGGATGGCACGTAAGCTCAGCGAGTTCGGAAACGCCGTCAAGCTGATCTCTCCGCAATTCGTACGCCCGTTCGTCAAGTGCAACAAAAACGACTTCGTTGATGCCGAGGCTATATGCGAAGCGTGCGTCACGACCATCGATGCGGTTTGTGACACCCAAGACGGAATTCCAGCCGACACTTTCCGCGCCCCATCGAGTTCGCCAAGCTCCGGTTTGCGATCGGGTGTGCACGACCAACCAGATGCATGGATTCCTGCTTGAATTCGGAATCAGCCTCCCCGTCGGCCACGCTGTTGTGAAGCGCTTGCCTGCGGTACTCGCCGAGTATCGACTGCCGCCGCGCCTCGGCGCGATCCTTGACCGTTTGCATGAGCGCTTCAAATATCTTACAGAGCAGATTCGCGCTATAGAGAAGGCACTCGAAGGGCAGCTCACCGATGATTCTCTCGGTTGACGGTTACTGACGATTCGGCCTTGTACAGCCCGTTGCTCGTCTCGGTCAGCGCATTATCGTATGAGTCGCCGACGCTGGCCGCAGATGGTTCGCCAGTTCCAGTAGAGCGGGGTGCCAAATTGTCGAGAGTTACTGAGCAAAGACCATGTTGTAGTGACGAATGCAGAGTTTTGGACCATGATCGCATTTGAATAGCAATGCTCAGTGAATCGCGAGAAAGTAAAGTTTTCGCGGACCGACGGAGGAGGCAGATATGGACCCTATTGCGCGATCCGTACCATTGAGGGCTGCAGCTACAATTCGAGGGAGTAGTCCGCTTGCCGATATTTTATCGATTCGACGACAGATCGTTGAAGTTGCTTGCCAACAGAGCTTAATGCCAATGCGGGTCGAAGATCGACGAAATGCGGCGGTTCAGCTAAATAGTTGGGGGCGTATTAGGCTGCGTGACGATCTTACCCGGGTAGCGGTAAAGATTAGCGGGCGCGAAATACCTGAGCCTGTCAAACGAAATCTGGTGCGGCTTGCTGGAGAAGCGTTGCGTAATGCGACGGTGGCGGGTACGTCACTGGAACTAGCGGCTGAAATCGCACAAGCACGTGCGAAAGGTGGTGCGCGCTGCAGTGAAGTTGCGTGGGACCACGGAATCTGGCCGATCTATCCTGAGACTACAGGGAACGTGGTTCCGAAGGCCGAATTGTTCCAGGCTCAATTGGAGTTGCAAAAAGGCGTAATCGACGGACCGGCGGGCGAGCGCGTGGCTCGTGGAGAATCGTGTAAGACGGTTGCGCTCGAGCATGGAATCTGGAGCGAGTCGGCGCGGTTGGCACTGGAGCGGAAGGCAATCAATACGTCAGGGGTGAAAATGGCACTACGCGGTGAATCAGCGGCCGCGATCGCAGGGGAACTCGGGATTTGTTCCATACAAGCTCGAACGGAGTTGAGGGACATCGTCGCCTTCATTTATCCGGTGGTGCGAGGCGGTTCAATTGGAGGAATTTCTCAATACTTTTGAATCGTATTCGAGCATACAATTTAATGATGAATCTTGGGATTGGTGGTTGCGCTTAGCTCGACGATTGGAGAGTCAATTTGGAGATTTCCGTTTTCAAATAATTGAATTGATCAACGAATGCAGTTGACACTGCGATTGACCTGAACCTCGTCTACGCCGTTTTTTTAGCTTATGACCGCCTCGTACGGTGTTTTTTATTTTGTCCTATGCTCAGCTTGGCGGCTCGTCTTGGCGTAACCGCTTCGCCGCAAGCCCCGTTTCCCACGGACTACGTCACCTTGCCAGTGTCGGCCAGTCACTGCCGATTCGGCTTACTTCCTCTGGCAGCAGAGGGGGCACGCTCCGGTACTGCAACGTCAACTCCTCCGGAGCCCTGCATTCCAAGCAGGCTCAAGCAACTCACCTCCATACGGGCGGGCCACGCTGGTTGGGCGTACTATACGTGATGTCCGTCACCCAGATCTTGTTTGCCAGCCCAACATCGAAGTTGCGTTTAACGAGATTCGGCGCCAACACGGATGGCTTGCCAGCGGCGTAGTGCCGCGTCCGATAGTCATGTTGCGACATGATGTTGTTTTCTCACATCAGGCGGCCAACGCGATGCTTGTTGCACGTTTCTCCGGCCTCCCTCAGATCTTGAAGAATTCGGGGCGCTCCGTAAATTCCGTGATTGGCCTTGAAGGATGCGCGAATCAAACGCAGGAAACGCGAAAATTCCTGCGTACGATCAGAAATCGGTATTTGCAACCAAGCGTAGTAGCCGCGCGGAGTGACACACGTGACCTCGCACAATGTTCGAGTACCAGTTGGTTATCGACTGCCTACGAAATCATGGGAACTCCAGTGAAGCTGGTCGATCGTGAATTGAGTCATGAACCTATTCCGGGAACCGGGAGTCAGAGCGCGGTATCTTCTGCTGCGTTTTCGGGAATTTGTGGAGAGCAAGGATGGTAGTGGGTAGGATTGCTTGTTAATATTTTTATGAGTCTATCTTCTAGTAGGCCATAGTATCTATCCCTCGGATGCCATGCGTTGCCGGGGTGGTGAAGTGTCTCGTAATTTCCGGTTCGTGCGAATGTTTTATTGGCGATATGACTCAATGCTGTCGCCATTTGACCTGGCTTGCCGCGGTACAAGGCGAGTCTTGCATATGCCGTCGAATGATTGAATGCATGTGCTCTGACGTGCAAGATTGCGCGGTTGATGAAGTTCATGACAGTGTGTGATCCTTGTTCCATATTGAAAAGATGGCACGGCGCATCGGCGATTACCGACTGAAGTCGTGCTTCGAGCTCCCCCGCGACTCACTCGAGTCATTGGCAACGCTGATCATGCGCAACCGACGGAAGCGGAATCAACTGCTCTTAATGGGGGGGGGATTTGCTAGCGGATTAATCGACATGGTGATATGGGTTGAACATTGATTGTCAAGATTTGCGCATCAGCCTGGGCATGCCACTACCCTAAAGAGCTGGGTTTTGTCGCACGAATTGTTCGATATGCGAGGCCATGTCCCTTGATTGCAGGTTGCAATGCAATTTTGACCGTGAATCCATTGTGACGTTCATGCATATGGGATTTGCGTGAGGTGAAACTCGATAATCTCCTTTCTCGGAGGCATTTACCCCACTCGCTTTCTTTGGAGGAAGGCGAGGGCCTGGAGGTTTCGGCTGGCCCAGCTTTGCCGGGAGAGGTGTCTAGAAAGCGAGTAGGGCGGTCATCGGTGTCGCGCGTATGCATGGCGGCAATGCGGCGGGCGGTTGGCGATACGGCGTGCAAACATTGCCTTTCCAACCACGCAGCTTGTTGGCACCGACGCATGAGGTGTGGACTCCAGTGCCTGCCCACGCGACCGGTCTGAGGGTAAAGTAGGGCGTCGGTGCTTTCCGGTGCTGCGTGATCGACGACGACATGGCCAGGATTTTTATTAGGCAGCCGATGAACAGTGGCGATTGTCGCTGATTGGGCGATAGGAGGGCCGATTCCTGACGCGGGGACGTTGTTGTAGACGGCCGTACAGCGGTGAGAATGCGTGTGTCTACGCCGAAACTCGGTAATGGAGATTGCGTTCCTACGGGGATTGCATAGCGCAAGCGTGAGATTCAAGGCCGCCTTCTATACATCATGCGATGTACACCGTAAAAGTGAAGGTGAAATATCGATTTTGAGTGGAGATTGATGCGTAATTTTTCGAACTGCTTCTCCCTTCGAGGCGTTCGCCGGTGTCGATGTTCCACGTGCTGAGTTCGGGTCAACTACTGAACGCTTGGAAATGGATGTTCCGGTTGAGACTCGCGAATGGCTCTGGCAATTTGCCTAACATGATCGGCAATGGTTTGTCGACCAGGAATCAGGGATGGCATCGTCATGGCGATTTTGTCGAGACGGCTGCAATACGCGGGTTTGCTGATGAGATTGCGAGCGGCGAGGTCATTGACCAGTTCTTCGAGGGCGAGATGGTGCGCAACAAGGATGGCGGTGAGTTCGTTGCTGATATCGTCAGCTTGATCGTAAATGTCCATGCGAGTCCTTTTATACAGTAATCTATTTAACAATGATGCTATTCTACATAGAGTTCTGTCTTTCATCATATGCACTGGCTGATTCGTGAGCGATTTTTGAATGGAGGTATAATTAATGGCAACGTAGAGGCCTTGACGAGAATTTTGTAAAAAATATACGAAGGGCAAACCTTGTCGACACGATGGCAGTCGTCGAGGCGCCCTCCAAACGTGGGGGGGGTTCCTTATGGTTGGTTGAATTCCACTACTGAGAATCATTAATGATATTTGCGATATCGTTGACGATCGAAAATGGTTCGAGCTCGGAGCTTGATGTCCTTGTTGGCCGTCGTGTGACCGGCGGCTACCGCCGTGTTCTGATCGTAATCCTCCTGACCTGGCGAGCGAACTCGAAATGCGCGTCATCGAGCGTGACTCATTGTCATCGATCGCTAATGTGATGGGCGGGAAGATGAAGGTGCGACGGGTGAGGATTGTGCAAGATGTGTCCCGAGTGATGGCGCGCGTTGCCAACCAACAACCATTGCGAGGAGGGACGGGGCGTTGGACAGGAGTAAGGAGCCTCTAAAATCTATGGCCATCCCCATTTTTGCACAACTGATTTTTGACGCTGTGGTTGGCTTGCCTAAATCTGTCCGGCGTTGTTGTGGGGATGTCTCCCTGCGCCATGATGAGAGTCGCGCCTGACAATCCTGAAAAGCCGCACGGCTTCGAGAGCCAATTTTTACGTCAGGGTGCTTTTCAGGCCGTTGTGCCGTTCACGTCATCAAATTTCAGCAATCGCAAAACCAGGTGGGTGGACTTCGGTAGAGCGGATACAGAATCCGTTGGTCAGGCCGCACGGCCACCGATCCCGCGTCGAATACGGTGTTGCGGGTTGCTAGCGCCCACGCTGTGCGCGCCAGTTTGTTCACCAGTGAGCAGGCCACACGCCGTTTGAATGCCGTCGTGTCAGCATGGTGTGCCCAGGTGGCGAGCGGGCCGGTCTGCCGGGTGAGCCGCTGTATGTAGGCCCGGACACACTGCACGAGCAGGCGCCGGGTATTCTTATTTCCCTCTTGCCTATGCCGAACAGATTGGCTCTGCCCCCGGTGCTGTACTGACGTGGCATTAACCCGACCGACGCGGCGAAGTCTCGACTACTGCCGTACTGCTTGCCATCGCCCATTTCGGCGGCCAGTACGTTTGCCGTGGCTGGACCGACGCCAGACGATGACCGATCTCATCATCGGCCAGCTGACGCGACATCTCCTTATCGATCTCGCTGATCTGTCCGGCAAGTTACTTGAAATGGCTATGTACGCGGTCGAGGATTGCGACTAGGCGTGGAAGCAAGGCATGCTCAGCAAGCACGATCGGCAAGCGTGTGATGACGGCGTGGCCGACCGGCAGGCTGATGCCGAATCCCAGCAGGAAGCCGCGCATCTGGTTGCTAGTGTTCGTGTGGTCACGCACCAGCGAATCGCGGGCGCGGTGCAGGGCGGATAGTGTTTGTTGCGCTTGCGTCTTCGGCGTTACGAACCGCATAGCAGGGCGCGACGCTGCCTAGCAGATCGCTTCGGCATCGAAGAAGCCATTCTTTGCTACTCTTGACGAAGGGCAACACGAACTGCGGGGAGAAGAGTTTGACCTGATGCCCGAGCACTGCCAGCTTGCAGGTCATGTGGTGCGCACCGGCAAAAGCCTCCACCACTACTTTGCAGACATGGAAACTGGCGAAAAACGCTACAAGCTACTTGCGGCTCACCTTGTTGCGAAACACAGCCTTGCCGTGCCCGTCCTGTCCATGAAGGTGAAATAAGTGCTTGCCGCGGTCAATTCCAGCCAGCGTCACGTTTTGCATGATGGCCTCTCCAGAAAAGAGAACACCCTACTGCGTAACGCGCATGTTGGGTGGGGGTGACCATCTCATTAGCTGCTCCCGCTGGGTGGCCGAACTTTCCTGAGAGATCGAAAGGGCGTGATCGGAAGAACGACATTCACGAACCGATAGTCGCAGGTCTGATTCGGTATGCTATCGGAATCATCTGAAAGCAGGTGGCAAGATGATGATTCTGCTCGCGCGCTGTCATATGGCGTTTCTTTGCGCGACCCAAAAACCAACGGGGACGGAAATCGGCAGATGAGCAGGCAACGATCGGTGAAAAATGGAGAAGGGGCGCCGCCCGTAAAGAGCGGCGCCAACTGCAGTCTCCAACTACAGTTGCTGACGGGGAACGCCACTTAGCAAGCCGTCAGCGAGAATCATTCTATGATGACGATTGGGCTGGCGAAATCGGAAAAATGGTGAATGCGCATCGGAAGCGGCTGATTTTTCCGGGGGGGCAGATACTCGCGGGCAAGCAGCGTCGGAGCAGGGGCTGCTGACCGCGCACGAAGCATAAGGCATCGACCGTGCTCGGACTAGAAATCCTTTCCACCATACGGTGTGTTACCGATCGACCCGCTTGATCGAGAGCTGATCAAGGAGGCCGTCCGGATGATCAACTTCGATGAGGTGATCGCGCAGAGAAAGGGATGGATTTTGTCCGCAGAGCAGTCATGCTGGCGATAGCTTTTATGATGGCGAAAGCGATCAATAGTGATACCCAATACCTGGGTGATGGGGGCATCGGAGCACAACCGTAGGTTGGCTAAATACTGACCGCGCCTGAAGTGTCGGATTTGTTTCCTGTGCTGTGCACGACGTTCTGGTAGGTGTCCTGGGTAACCGTCAAGGTGAAGCGGGAGCTCAGCAGATACGCACTAATGGGCGCGGAATGTGGCGGGAAGTGGGCGAGAGGAATTCGTTGACGGTTCGCGCAAAGCAAAAAGCAGTGCTTGCCGGCCGGCAATATGACCATGAATGCGGTGCCGCCACGTCAGCCAATTGTACGTTCCAATTTGCATCAACACGAAAATCTACCCGTAGATACATAAAGGTAATGATCGCTTGGACTCCTATCAGATACCGAATGTCGGGAGGCCACGACGATATATGCCTGCTCCGTGTTCGAATTGCGGTCAGAAGAGACTTGACGCGCCCTTGTTTTCAAACCTGTCGATCTTCTTTTACGTTACGGACCTCCGTCGGCGTGTCGAACACTTTGTAGGAATTGATCTGGCCGGATACGGACGTCGTCCCGACCGATGCCGGTGCTCCAATGCTGACGAGCCCCTTGGCGATAGGTCGGCGAGATACAGACTGGGACATTTGTGTGACACGATCATGCCAACGCAATGCGCGACCGATAGGAGTCTGAGGCATTGCGCTGCCCATGATGCGAGGTGAGCTGCCGATTCCAACGCAGGTATTTTTTAGGTGCAGCGCACTGGAGAGACAGAACCCGTTGACAGCTTTCGAGCGAGAGAGGGGAGGGCGCAGTGGGGTGCTTTGGACGGCTCTCTTGGCCACAGGTGGGATTTTGGGAAGTGCCCGGATCGTCATGGTAGTTCCTCCTTTAACCAAGGTGAATTGTTGTCGATCGTCTATCGACTCGCTTGCAGAATCCGTCCATGCAAAGAACCAGTGTAACCATGCCGGGATATCGGGCCCAATACGTTATTGTTGAAAAAGCGATGCGCGAAAGCGGAGAACGGATTGAATTCGACACCTCAGGCAGTGCGAGGAGGATGGAGGGGCGCGATTAAACCCGTTTGGTATTGCCGCGGCGATGCTGGGGCAGGCGAGGTCGGGGGGAAGCGAGCGTAGGTTTAGGTGGGTGGCAGACGCGCGTGAACTGATCGAACGGCGGCCGGTGGCCTGCGCGGAGACGTCATTCCAACGGGGCCCAGCGGGTGAACTGTCATGCTCGCCAGCTGGGCGGATCTATCCAGCTGGCGAGGTTTGGGCGGGCAGCAGATTCCCAATGTCCCAAGCATCCATCGACGAACGGCGCTGCTGTATCGATGCCGACTGCCCGGGTTTCCCTATTTTTTCCGCAGGGTACGTGTTGGCTGACGCAATTCAACCTCCCCGATCAGCCGCCCAGTTTCATTCGAGCCAAATCAACGTCCGTCGACGCGACGCTGAATGGCGGAGGGTACGTTGCCGATACCTTAGCCAGGCGGGACGGCACTTGGTTGAGCGCGAAGATGGGCATTGAGTGCATCCCACAATTTGATTCGTGCGGTGACAGCAATGAAGCCGGCCTTGAGGGTGGCTTCCAGTTTGTGCGGTTCGCCTCCCGTGACGTCTTGAATCAGGGTGCGTGCGGCTGGACCATGCTCCGCGTCATCGACCTGGATGTGGCGCCTCAAATAGTAGTTGAGCAGGGGAATCTGTTGATGGTCGACTCGCCAGCGGTCCAGCAGCGTGCGGAACATGTCGGGAATGATGTCCTCCCGGCCGAAGAGAAATGCGCCGAGGACTTCGTGCGTCGAATTTTCCTCGCATGTTCGAAGGGTGGTATTGACGAACGTTTGAATTGGCAACGGGGCCTCTACGCGGATCAATGCATTGTTGACATCAACGCCGGCGCGAACCAGCTTGATAAAGTGTTGAATGCGGGAGGGTGATGCACCGATATCACGCATGGCGTGCATATAGAGATCAAAGTGACTCATGAAACCAAGTGGGGTGTGGTCGCATTCTTCTCCAAGGACGATTTCGTTGATCAGGCGGGTCGTGTTACCGCTGCAGGCGGGTATCCAGGGGACGGACACGCAGGTCAAATCGTTCTGTAGCCGTTTGAGAAGCGACATGAAATCCCAAACTGCATACACATGCCATTCCATAAAGGTCCGTAAATCAGGGTGAGACTGGATGGCGTTAAAAACGGGATGATTGACCAACAGGCGGCGTTGCATGGCAATCGCCGTTTCAATGGTGGACAATCGGGCCTCGAAATTCTCCATGGTGTCGATCGAAAAAGATTGGACAAGCTCGGGGCTAGAGATTAAGGGGCGGAGCAACGTACACCTTGTATTGAAGCAGGACAAGTGACGACGATGAAATCTGGCCGGTCGACTAAAACAGTGATCGGCACGTAGATATGATTATTTAGGAAGGCGGACGATAAATTATTGGCCGTGCATTGACAAGCTGTCAGAGCCGACAGGTTTGCCGCGAGTGGCTGTCAATGGGGTGCCCCAAGGGCGGCTGGTGGCGGAATCAAGGGGTTAAGGCGGCGCGTAGAATGATCGCTCGACTACAGTCGCTGGCGGGATCCGCGGCTGGTGGCGGTGCGACTTCGATGTCAGTGAATCGCCACCCTGCGATTGGGCAGCGTCGGACACTGCCTTGACCGACGCGATGTCCCAGGATTCGAGTGCAGATAAGGGTGTGCTCGCTGCCGCTCACATGCGACGGCAGGGTGACAGCATGGCGTGGGGCGGATATTGAGCTACGCGGCGTCCGATTTCACCAGCTTGGTTGAGTTGTCAATGTCGCACAGGTGCTGGGGTCGTCCGGATCCGGCGAAAAGATCTGGTTTTCCCAGTTGGCCAGCATACACTTCCACTCGAACTCGGCGGGAGTCATCGGGGTATTTTGGGTGGCGTAAGGTGAGCCGGAGGATTGTTGGTGAGTTGCGGTAAGTCGCTGATCGAGAGAGGGAGGCGGCGTTGAGCCGGAGGGATTTCCCTCGGATGCGAGGTGACGTACAAGCGATGAAATTGGGTGCATGGTGATTATTCCTTGCATTTGGGATTAACAAGCAGGGCGTCATACTGTTGCAGAGCACTATCAAGAAAGTGTCGCGTCAGGTTGCGAGTCCTGGCAGCTTGTAACGGATGGTCCACGGCGCGCAAGGTCGTTTGGACGATTGAATCCGCCACGGTGGTGGTGTCAAATTCAACAACCTCGTCTCCCCATCGGACGGCGAAAACCGTACCATCGACAAGGTCGATTTGCGCGGATACACCGGCCTGTTCGAGTTGTTGGCGTAAAGCGGGCCTGATTGCCTTCGCATGTTGCGGCAGGGAAACGGACATTGGTGCGGACCGGTACGTTTCTCGCTGGCGAATTAGGTCTTCGGTGAGGCGCATAAGCCACGTCGGATCGTCGAGATGGCCGGCCAGGGTATGCGTGACGTTCGCTACCACCTGATCGTGGAGCGTCACCTGCCAGCGTTCACAATTCGCAAAATAGGTTGCGACGAGAGCGGCGGCTTGAGCCAGTCCAGCCTCATGACCTTGCAAAAAAGCGTGGTCGCGGCGAGCTTGTGCTGCTTTTTCCGCGTCATGGACGAGGCCTTTGGCACGATGCTGAGCGTCCTTGAGCAGATTGGTCGCGCGCGTGGCGCGTCGCAACGACGCGTATGGTATGACCGCGTTGTCAACCAGCGGTAGGTCGGGGAGTTGGCGCATGGGTGTCAAGGGCATAGTGATGAGCAAGCGAGAAAAGAAACGGTGGGATGGCCGTGTCGGTCGACGGATTGCGCAGTTGCTCCGTGAGCGAGCGGGTGACGCTGGAGGGAAACAGTAACGGCAACCGGGCACGCAAGGCCGGGGGCATGCGCCGAAATACCGGAGCGAGACAAGCTGATCCGGCTGCGAAGATGTCGCTCTCCTGCAGACGGATGCCAGCATCCATGGTCGGAACGGCCGGCACCCGGATCAGTAAGAATTGACGAGCGAGTTCATCGAGTCTTGGGTACCATGCCTGCTCGATGAGTGGAGTGCGCACGCGCAACAAGCCGAGCAGATAGCAGATCCGTCGCAGGTGCGACCACGATCGCACACACGTGATGATGTCGGGATCGTGTCGGAACGCGAAGTCACACGAGACTGGTAAGGCCCAGTGCTCGATCAACCACTGATTGGCAAGCGACTTGGGTAGTCGCGTCAGGTCAAGGCCATGGAGTTGATGATGGTCCGGATCTGTGTATCGGAGCGGCGCGTACAGAATCGGGAACAGTGCGCGTGGATTCACGACGGTCTCTCCGTCGTGGTGGCAACAGAGGTGGTCGGCGCAGCAACGGTTGGTTCTGCATGTTCGTTTTCGAGTGTTGCGTCGTCTTCGCTTCGACGCAGGCTCGGCAGCAGTGCCCGCACCGACGTGCCAGGGGTTTTGCGGTATCGCCACCAGAGACCTGCAGCGAGGCTCGCGAGGAGCGCGGGAATCGCCAGCAGACCGTATAGCCACGTCGGCGAAACAGATCGAGGTTCGGTCGCAGCGGCCCGGAAAATCGCGGGGGCACGATAGAGAATGACGGAGATATCGTCATAATCGATATGGGAAAAGCTATTCTTGATGAAACGCTTGACTTCGCTGACGAGTACCGCCTGATCGACATCGTTGCGGTAGGTGATCAACGCCGATACGTGCATATTGGGCTCGCTTTTGATGAGCTCGGATTGTTGCAGCGGATAGCTCACCTGAACGCGCGCGCTGACAACGTTGTGCATCGCGGCTAGATTCTCTTCGAGGCGCTGCTCGACGGCGGACAGCAATCGAGCTTGCTCTGCCTGGGGGGACGCGACGAGGGAGTCGGACGGGAAAGCCTGGGCAATCTCAACACGCGGGGGAGAGGGCAGGTTGTATTTGTCCAGGAGGTCGACCGACGCCGGGAAATCGGTTTGCCCAACATCGACCGCATATCCGGATTTGCCTTGATCGACTTTCGCGACGTGGATGTCGTGTGCTTGCAGAACGGCAACCACTTCATTCGCCTGTGATTCGGATAGGCCGTGCAGCAGCGCCTGCTGATTGCAGGCGCTGAGCAGGCAGACGATTGGGAGGATCCCATATCTGACTAGGCGATTCATTGCTTATTGAGCCTTCACCAGCGTTTCGACGGCGGAAATGGCTTTGCGTGATAGCTCGCCCGCCATCGTAATCTCGATGTTGTAGTCGGACATTGCTGCTTGCAGTTTCGCCAGATGAGAAGGATCGCTCGGATCACCCGCAATGACGTGATTGATGGCCGCCATATGGGTATTGGCGGAATTGTTCATATGCTGGAACGCTTGCTGCACCATGTCGTCGAGTGATGCCGGAGCATGAGCGGATTCGACAGGGGAAACATCGAAGACCGCCGGCGCGCCGTGAATGGACGGAATAGACATAAACACAACTCCGGAAGGATGATTTAACGATAGTTCCCGAGGATCGTCTTGTCGACATCTGACAACGCGTGAACGGTACTCGTCTGTGCATTGCGGTAGATGCTGAATTCGGATACAACTTCCTGATATTGCGCAAGGTAGACCGGGTCGCTGGGCGAAGTCGACAGCATACTCATGGCCTGCTTCATTTGATTGCTCAGATCGCCAACGCCCGTATCGAAAGCTGCACCTGCGTTCCAGATATAGTCACCGTCGGCAGGCTTTAGATCTGTACCCAACATATTCGAAGAATTAGGAAAGCTTACGTTCATACTCATATCACTCCATTGAGAGGTTGAGGAAAATACCAAGAATCAGGATGGACCAGAATGTAGCGGCCATCACCGTCCCAGTAGGATTTGTCGTTGAGCCGGCTCGGACGCATCGCGATATCGAAATTGACATAACGTGTTCCCCAAAGCTGGCTGAAACGCAAAACTCGGTTTTGCAGGGCGGCCAATTGCGTATCCGTAGGCGAGCCGAGCAATTCAAACGTGACGCCCTGAGGGCGCGGGGTGACCCGATAGTGGGCATCGATCGCGTCGAGCATCGTACGCGCGGACTGTTCGATCGTCTGCATGTTGGTGACGAGCACCTGGGGCCGCGTAGCATAAGGCACAAGCTGTTGAACCTGTTGCTCAAGCCGTGACACATCAATGCGGGCATCGGTGCCACCCATCACAACCACGGTGGGTGAGGCGGGTGTATCCAGCCGGATCGACACGACGGTAATGCCCTGCGTGATCAACTGGTGCTCCAGTTGCCGTTTCTCCCTGGCGAGCGACGTGACTTGGACGTGTCGGGTTGGCGACGCCTTGAGCAGTGCCTGTCGATCCCAGTCAGCGCCGTCATCGGTGCTGCTGATTACATGAATAATTCCATCGCGGCCGGGCAGTATTGCATTTGGCGCCGGAGCTTGGGCCAGCATATTGGCGACGGTGGCCAATTGTCGCGACGAAACGTAGGAATGCACTTGCCAATATCCGATGCCAGTGAGGATCGCGACGAGCACGATCGCCAGCAACGCAACCCATCGGTAATGAACGCGCCGCGCTTTGGCGTCGACAGCCGATTCGGGTTGGCACGCCGATCCTGGCCCATCGGACTCCACCGCCGGCGAGAAGTTCAGCACCGCATCGCTCCAAGACTCATCGACGTGCTTGACTGCAAAAGCAACTGCGCCATGGCGCAGCGGCGCATTGTGCGCGAACGACAAGCACTCGATTTGATCGTGCCCCACAAATTCAACCTGATGCGTGTTCCAGTGAGGTTCGCCATCCGGATCAGGATGCACGCCATCCGATGACAGGCGCAGGCGGAAGTGGCCAGTCGAGCCTGGATACGGAATGTAGAGCACGTTTGTGGCCTGCTCGAGTGCGCAGACCGTGCTGCGTTCGCCAGGAGCGGTGGCTGGTACATCGTTTCCCACATGGAAGAACACCTCGCTTTCCGGCAACCGAATATCGACGCCGAAGAGGGGGCCGAACAGGATGCGCAGCTGATACGCGTGGCGCGCCGGAGAATCATTTTCCGGGAGCGATTGCGTAAATGCGGTGCCGCTGTCGTGCGAGGTGTCCTCCGGGGCTAGATGAAAAGGTGAGGTGTCGAGATGAGTCATCCAAAAAGAGCTAGAAAAATGAGCGCGTCAGTGCCTGCGGGCGCCGCCCAAGTGAAATGGAGTAATGGATTATGCGGAAGGGAGTGGGGGCGTGGCATGAAAAATCGATGATTTGTTTATCAATTCATCCTGATGCTGATCTGACAGCGGGACAAATCACCGAACACGGCAGAGGATATATCTATTTCAATATCGGATTTTTCTTAAAATCGCTAAACGGTGTTGGGCGAATATTGCTCGAATGATAACCTCCGTACTGAAATAAATTGTCGGCGAATCGGCGGTCATCCTTCGATTTCATGCCGATGCATCGGAGGTCAAAGCATGGAACTGGCTCGGGCAGTACGTTTGGGGTGGCATATGGTGCGCGTCGCGCAGCCACGTGCTTTCAGGCGGCCGTCGGTATTGGTAATCCGGCCGGTCACGGATTCCGTCTTGCTGGAGGTCGTGACATCCAGTGAGCGTCGGTGCACCACGTCGGTCACTGACAGCAAATCGCTCCTCGTAGCGGGCGTGCACGAATTCGAAGTCACCGCTCGAACTGGCGCATGGCGCTATCAGCGTATTCCATTGTCGCTGCTCGCGAAATTGCTGGCGTTTATCGAAGCGGGTTTTGCCATGCCTGCCTCGGCGGGCGAGAGGGGCACGGTGTCGTTGATCGAGGTGCCGGGCGGCTTGAGTGCTGACCATATCGAGCGATGGATGGTCGAGCGGGCCATCGAGCGCGATGGACAGATGGCGGCGTTATTCGAATTGCTGCGCGCGAACGAGAGCTATGGCCTTGTGCGGTTCCTGCTGGCGGAGCGCTTGAGTTTCAAATCTGTGACAGATCTCAGTCGCCAATACGGCGTATCGGAATCGCATTTTAGACGTCTGTGCCGGCAAGCGCTGGGGACAAGCCTGAAGGGCGAATTGCGTCGCTGGCGCGCGGC
Organism: Burkholderia sp. RF7-non_BP4; assembly: GCF_001521935.1. Lineage (NCBI taxonomy): Bacteria > Pseudomonadati > Pseudomonadota > Betaproteobacteria > Burkholderiales > Burkholderiaceae > Burkholderia > Burkholderia sp. RF7-non_BP4. The sequence goes on from NZ_LOTA01000059.1 coordinate 15,922, forward strand.
CGGGGTGGTGCTGGGGATTGTGGATGAGCGCAAGTCGCTTACCGAGTTGGCGATCGGCTCCGGGTTTTCATCGTCGTCACATCTGTCAAAAGAGGTGAAGGACTTTTTGGGTATTTCACCTTGCAAGATACGGCAAGGTCAATAAGGATAATGCATGAAGTATTTGAAAGCGGCGCCACGTATCGCCGCGCTGTTCGGATTGTGTTGCGTGATAGTGCGCGTGGCGTGCGCTGCGCCTTTGGCGATGCCCATGAAGCCCTCTGTCGATGCGCCCGTTTCTGCGTCGCAGGCGGCGTCCGTCAGCAGTGCTGCCGTTTGGGCGCCGGATGACGCTGGCGCGGCGAATGATCCGCACGAGGTGCGTGCAGACTCTTCTCCCGCGTTCATGGCCAATGATGCCAGTCTTGCTGCGCTGACCAACGCGATTGCGGCGCGGCTTAATCGCGCGGTCGTGCTGAGTGACCGGGTGCGGCACAAGCATGTTACGGGGCGGTTTGATTTGGTTCATCCACGCGCTGTGCTCAAACAGCTGTCCAATCAGATGGGGTTGCTGTCCTACGACGATGGCTCGTCGATTTACTTGTACGACGATGGCGAGATCAAGAATGCAGTGGTGTCGATGCAGCACGCCACGGTGCGCAATCTGCGCAATTTCGTTCGCGAGACGCATTTGCTGGATCCGTCGTTCCCAATTCGGGGTGACGATTCGGGCGGTACATTTTATGTAACCGGTGCACCCATCTATGTGAACCTGGTGACGGCGGCCGCCAAGTATTTGGACCAAATGCGTGGCAGTGTGCAGAGCGGCAGGCAGGTGGTCAAGGTCGTGACCCTGCACAACAGCTTTGTCGACGACCGCCGATATATGTTGCGTGATGAGCCTGTCGATATTCCGGGCATGGCGACGGTCCTGTCGCAGATCTTTAGTGGTCAACCGGCATCAAGCAATGGGGCTGGGACACCGGAAACCGACTCGACGCCGGGCAAAGCCACCCATGCTGATCGGCAGGATACCTCGCCGTTTTCGGTGGGCGACGCGTTGCCGGCGCCCGCAGCCGAGGCTTCCGCTTCACCTGTTGTTGCACCTCACTCGGGGGCATTTTCGGTGAGTGCGGAAACGGACGTGAGGGCCATTGCGTACCCTGATACCAACAGCATCGTGCTCACCGGTCCCATGGACAAGGTTCAGGATATGGAAAGCCTGATTCATTCACTGGATATTTCGAAACGCCAGATCGAATTGTCGTTATGGATCATTGATATCAAGAAGAGCTGCCTGGATCAACTGGGCGTGAATTGGCAGGGCACGTTCGGCTCGGACACGATTTCGGGAAATTTCAACGGAACCGACAATACGACTACGCTGAACGGTCCCAAATTCCTTGCGTCGATCATGGCGCTACACCAAAACGGTGACGCTACGATCGTGTCGCGCCCGATCCTGCTGACGCAAGAGAACATGCCCGCTGTCTTCGACAACAACCAGACGTTTTATGCCAAGCTGATCGGCGAGCGGGCTGTTTCGCTTGAGCATGTGACCTACGGCACGATGATCAACGTTTTGCCGCGATTGACAGCCAATGGTTCGCAAGTCGAGATGCAGGTCGATGTAGAGGATGGCAATGCAAATGGCGATGATGCGAACGGCGCGTCGCCACTGCCGCTCGTGAATCGCACCGAAATCGACACGGTAGCGCGCGTGCCGCGCGACATGAGTTTGCTAATTGGCGGCAATACGCGCGACGATGCGCGCCGTCACCACTATCGTATTCCCGGATTGGCCAGTATTCCTTATATCGGTGGCTTGTTTCGCTGGCATACCGAAAGCCATGACCAGATGGTGCGGGTTTTTCTGATCCAGCCCAAGGTGCTGGGCGCCGGCGCGACGTGGCGAAAGGGTCAGGCGTGGCAGTCGGGCGATATCGAGAATAACGCAGCGTTGCGCGCGACCGTGAATCTGTTGCGTCCGTATATGGAGGCGCACTAATGGCTGCCATTACGAATATTCCGGGTAACCGATTTTCGGGGCGGAGCTTGAGCGGGAGTGCGCGCCTCGACCGGGACCCGTCGCTCGACCAGGGGCCGGACGAGCAGGTCGAGCAGGTCGAGCTTGTGGCGGCACAGCTGGTGGAGGCGGAGGACGACGCGGCGGAATTGCTGGCGCAGTTCGGCCGGTTTCGATCGGTGGACCGGCGCACGCGACGCACCGACGATCTCGAACGAATGCTGGATCCCGAGGCCGGAGACAAGCTGGACGAGCTCGCGAACGCGCTGAAAGGCCAGACGGCGTCAAGTTCACGTGGCGTGGTGGCAGTGCTGCGAGAGGTGATGCAACGTTTTCCCGACGGCAGCGACGCGTTGCTAGCGCTGCGCGAGCTGAGGCGGCGGCGCAAGCTCGACGGCGAGCCAACCGAGGTGCTCGATGAAGCGATCGACGAGCTCATGCGAGGTAATGAGGCGCGTGCCATCAAGGCTGGCATCAACGTCGCGCTCAAGGCACGCGCATTCGCCACGCAGTTGCGATTGGACCCGCGACGTCTGCGCGAGCTGTACCGGCAGTTTCTCGAATTTGCAGAGGCGTATCGGGTCGTGTACGAAAGCTGGATCGAGGAATTCGGTATCGCACGTCGCAAGCGCATTCTCGAATATGTCGGTGCCGCCCTGAAATACGACATGCAGTCGCTAGATCCGAGTGGCGGGTGTGCGGCTGAGTTTGGTCCGCTGCTGACATCGATAGGGCACTTGCGTGCGCTGTCGTCGGCTGATGCGATTTTTCTCGGGCGTTTGCTGGATCCCGGGCCCGAATCAGTGCAACTGGTGTCGGAGGAGCTGGCAATCCACATGATGCTGACAGGCTTGCAGCGCCCCTATGACATGCAGTCGGTGCTTGCGGAGTCGTTGGGTTCGGTGTTGAGCGTACTTCCGGCGGAGCGGTGCTCGGAAGTGATGCAACGCGTTTCGCGTGCCTTTGCGACGATCCCATCGAGTTTGTACGACAGTATCGAGGAGCGGCATGCCGTACTCGATACGCTGCGCGATTGTATGACCGCACTTCATACCGAGGAAAGCAAGCAAAAGCGCCGCGCGACATTGTCCGTCTCGCGTACAGCGGATTGAAGAACATGAAGAATGTACTGACCCGTATTCAGTCACGACCGGAACTCATTATCGTGGCGTTGATGGTGCTGGTGATCGCGATGCTGATCGTGCCGCTGCCGGCGTATGTGCTCGATTTCCTGATCGGCTTCAACATCGTGCTGGCGCTGTTGGTCTTCATGGGATCGTTCTACATCGTGAACGTCCTGGAGTTTTCGACTTTTCCGTCGATCCTCTTGATTACGACACTGTTCCGACTGGCGCTGTCGATTAGTACCGCTCGTTTGATCCTGTTGCAGGCTGAGGGGGGGAAGATCATCACGACGTTCGGTCAGTTCGTGATTGGCGACAACCTGATGGTGGGTTTTGTTGTGTTCGCCATTGTGACGATCGTACAGTTCATCGTGATTACAAAAGGGGCCGAGCGTGTGGCCGAGGTCGCTGCGCGCTTTTCGCTCGACGGGATGCCCGGCAAGCAAATGAGTATCGATGCCGATCTCAAGGCCGGAATCATCGACAGTGAGGGTGTTAAGGAGCGTCGCCGCTCGCTTGAGCAGGAAAGCCAGCTATATGGTGCGTTCGATGGTGCGATGAAGTTCATCAAGGGCGATGCGATTGCCGGGATCGTGGTGATTTTCGTGAACCTGATTGGCGGGATTGCCGTGGGGATCATGCAACACGGGATGACGATGTCGCAGGCGCTGACCACCTATACCATCCTGACAATTGGAGATGGGCTGGTCGGCCAGATTCCGGCATTGCTGATTGCAATTGCAGCAGGCTTCGTGGTGACGCGCGTAGGCGGTTCCGGAAAAAACCTGGGGCAGGGCATTGTGGGGGAGCTCTTCACGAACCCGTTCGTCCTGTTGGTTACCGCAGTCATTGCACTGGCGATTGGTATCTTGCCGGGCTTTCCGTTCATCGTATTTTTGGTGATTGCGATTGGACTGGGGGCGGTGGTCTTGCGCAAGCGCATGGCGACGCGCGTCGCGGCTGGCGAACCGGCGCCGAAGGGGCTGGTGAGCAAAGTGGCGGCTGGCCTGAAGGGCGCGTCGGCTCATGGGGCGGCGCCGGAACTGAAGCCAAAGCTGGACGTTGATCGATTGATTCCAGAAACGGTCCAGTTGATGCTTGTGGCATCCGAACAGAATCGCGAATCGATGGAATCCCAGGATGTGATCGCCAAACTGCGTGAACGGGCGTTTATCGAAATGGGGGTTCGCCTGCCCGATATCCACGTGCAATACGCGCCTGACGTTGATGCGTGCAAGGTGATGCTCCTGATCAATGAAATTCGCGCCGCGACGTTTTCCATCGCATTTGACCGTCATCGTGTAATCGGATCGACTGCGATTCTGGACGGTTTGCAGATGAACCCGCTGCTGCTGCCGGATAACGCCGGCGGAGAGGCGTATTGGGTAAAGACAGAGCAGGTGCAGGGATTGCACCGGATGGATGTCCAGACACGTTCCGCGCTGGATGACCTGTATGGCCAGTTTTTGTCAGTAGTATTGCGCAACATAACGGAGTTCTTTGGAATCCAGGAGGCGAAGCGATTACTGGATGATATGGAAAAAAAATATCCCGAGCTGCTCAAGGAAAATTACCGTCATGTTTCAGTGCAGCGTATCTCTGAAGTATTTCAGCGTTTGCTGAAGGAACGCATTTCCGTGCGAAATATGAAACTGATTCTTGAGTCGCTGGCGCAATGGGGGCCGCGCGAAAAGGATCCTGTGATGCTGGTTGAGCATGTCCGGGGGGCGCTTGCGCGCTATATCACGAACCGTTTTGCCGTCAGTGATCGACTGAACGCCGTGGTCTTGTCCGCCGAGTTTGAAGAGCGAGTCAATAAGGGCGTGAGGCAAACCTCCAGTGGTTCATTTTTGAATCTGGAGCCCGCTCAAAGTGAAGCGTTATTGGATTTGCTGGAAACCGGACTGGGGGGGATCGGATATTCGCAATGTGATGTCGTTGTTTTAACTTCGATGGAGGTTCGGCGTTTCGTCAAGCGTTTGATCGAGAGCCGGTTCACCGAACTCGAAGTGCTGTCGTTCGGGGAAGTCGCTGACGGTGTCGAAGTCGACGTGTTGCGCACGGTATAAAGGAGGATATTCACCATGAATATCGATATGGTTAAGTTGGTACGTGACAGCATGGCATTGCTTGGCTGCTCAAATCTGGTTGATGAGAAACTGGATGGGCACTCGCCGATTCGGTTGAGTTTCAACTCGGTGCCGGATATGTATGTTCAATGCGAGGATGAGCACATCAGGATCTGGAGCAAGCTCGAATTCAGTGGTGATCTTCAGTTGTCGAACGCCGCGTCGGATTTGCTTGGGTACCTGATGCCACGCGTTTCGGCGCATTTTGTGGTGCATCGGCCGTTGTTGTCGTTGGTCGATGAGGAGTTGCTGCTTCATGGTCAGGTCGAGGACATGTGTGGGTACGATGTCGAGGCCTTTACCGAGGCGCTGCAGTCCTTTTATGAGGATCTGTGCGCTGTCAACGAGATTTTGACACGATAGGGCGCGCATGAGCATTCTGCAGTTGGCGCAGCGCCTCGCGCATCCGCGTCGCATTCAGGGGCCCATCATTGAGGCGCCGCTTGCGGATGTCGCGATCGGCGAACTGTGTCTGATTCGGGCGCACACTGAGGCGCGAGAGGCGGTAGGGCGGGCCCAGGTGGTGGGGCTCCGCGATGACGTGGCGGTACTGAGCACGCTTGGCACGACCACGGGTTTGTCGCGCCAGGCCGTGTTGGTGCCGACCGGTGCGCGATTGACGGTCGATATGTCCGTGGACATGCTCGGCAGCGTCGTGGACGCGACGGGCCAACATGTCGCTTCGTTGCGCGAAAACGCTCCGGTCGGTGGTGGCAGGCAGCGGATGGAGATCGACGCACCCCCGCCGGATTTCAGGCAACGGCGTGTGATCGACACCTGCATGCCGACCGGCATCCGGGCGATCGACGGGCTGCTGACCTGCGGGGTCGGGCAGCGGGTGGGAATCTTCGCTGCGGCAGGCTGTGGCAAGACGTCGCTGATGAATATGCTGATTGAGCACGCGGCCGCTGACGTGTATGTGGTCGCGCTGGTGGGGGAGCGCGGACGCGAAGTCTCGGAATTCGTCGAGCGCGTGCGGGCGTCATCGCGTCGTGACCGGACCATCGTCGTCTATGCGACCTCCGATCGTTCGTCGGTGGATCGCTGCAATGCAGCGTTGGTCGCGACTGCGATCGCCGAATATTTTCGGGATATGGGCATGAATGTGATGCTGTTCCTGGACTCCATGACACGTTACGCCCGGGCCTTGCGCGATGTTGCGCTTGCAGCGGGCGAACCGCCGGCGCGACGTGGCTATCCGGCGTCGGTATTTGAAACCATGCCCCGCCTGCTCGAACGGGCTGGGCGCACCGAGACAGGCAGTATTACCGGGTTTTATACCGTTCTCCTCGAAAACGAGGACGAGCCGGATCCGATCGGCGACGAGGTGCGATCGATTCTCGACGGGCATATTTATTTGAGTCGCAGCCTGGCAGGCCAGGGGCATTATCCTGCAATCGATATCCTGCAAAGCGCCAGCCGCTTGTTCGAGGACGTGACGACTTCGGATCATCACCGATTGTCGCGACAGTTTCGCAGTCACTTGGCGCGTCTGGACGAGATGCAGATTCTGGTCGACCTGGGTGAATATCGACCTGGAGAAAATCCCGACAACGACAGAGCCATGGCGAAGCGCGCGGAGCTCGATGCTTTTCTGCAGCAGCCGTTGAACGAACGGGCCGATTTTGGCCAGACACTGGAGCGGATGAGTGAAGCCGTCTAAGCGCATCGCTGCGTTGTCAAACGTGCTGGTGCATCGAGCAAGTGCTATCCAGGCTCAGCTGGCGCGTGAACGTCAGCATCTGGGCGCTATCGAGCACGAGATCGATACGCATACCAATGCGATTGCGCATTTGCGCGACGAGTTGGTTACCACGTTGACGCCGTCTGGTGTGGTGCGTCGCAATGCGTTGATGCGGATTCGCGGCCAGCAGGCGGTGGGACGTTTCCAGATCGCGTGCCATCAATTGGAGGTGACGGAGCTGGAGGCGAGTCGAAACGAGGCGAGAGAGGCGATCGCGAAAGCGCAGAGCGCCGCAACAGCACTGAGACGCAGGCAAAAAAAACACGAGAAGTGGATGTGTCGAATGCGGGCGCAGCGTCTGTTGCGGCAGGATCTTCAAATGGAATCGGAAACGATGGAAAGAGTGGGATATGACCACGATCGATAACGTGTCCCGGCCAGGTGCAACGGGAATGGATGAATCAGATCATCACGCATCTGACACGACGACGCTCAAGCAGCGATGCCAGAAGGCAATGGCTGACCGGCGCAATGTCGCGACGGACGGCGCAGAGCGGGAGGTTTACGCCGTGACTGACGATATGGGGCAGGCGCCGGATAAGGAGGATTTTTCCCGCCGCGCGACGCATCGCAAGTCCTCGGAACGTGAGCGCAAGCGTGAACGTGATCCTGGTAGCGGATGTGGCGTGATGTTGTGGGGGGCACCCGTGCCAGATCGTCAACTTTCGGCTCGCTTTGATGGTGCCGGGCGAGCGATTTCCCTGTCTGCCCAACAAGTGATGGCCGGAGGCCATGAGGCACGACTGGCAAACGTACGGCAGGGTCGTGAGGGCGGTCGGATGGACGGCGGTACGCGGCCCGTGCATGTGAGGGCTACTGGTCAGGAGCCGCCTCGCGCCCACGGCAACGGGGAAGTGAGTGCCGGCAGCCGCGTGGACAAGCGTGACGCACATCCGGCAAACGTGCGATCGGATCGCGAGGGCGGGCAAGCAGGCTTGCTTGCACAGTCCGCTCACGCGGGATCTGTTGAACTGGTGCAGCCGCGCGCTCACGGCGCGGGGCAAGGGAGCGTTGGCGGCCACGTGGAGACGCGCGAAGCGCCACTGGCAAGCGCACAGTCCGCTCATGCGGGATCTGTTGGGCCGGTGCCGCCGCGCGCCAACGATGCGGGGCAAGTAGGCGGCGGCAACCACACTAAGAAGCGCGAGGCGCTACCGACAAATGCGCGACAGGCCCAGCAGGGCGGGCTAGCGGACCTTCGTGCGTCGCCGGCCCGTGCCGGAATGCATGGAGATACGTCGCGTCATACTGACGGCTCGCCCACGATAAATGGATGGCATCCGCAAGGTGCGGTCAGCGGGAATGCCGGCCATGGACAGGATGTGTCCCAGGATTTCGCCAAGCCGCCGCGTGCAGAGTTGACGCGATGGACGCGTCTCGATTCGCCGGCTACCTCGACAGCGAGCTTTGTCCGGTCGACCACATCAACGGGTCGCACAATTCGCTATCAATTTAATTCCTGGACCGGGGAACCCGCAGTCGACGTCCGAACCGATGTTCCGGGACCGATGCAGAAGTTCACTGTGTCGACCTCGGACGAGACTGTGGCGAACGCACTGTCTCGATATCAGGATGGGCGGCCCGGCACGGTGGCGATTCAACGTGAGGGCGGAGGCCAAGAGAAGTCGCACCGACATCGGGCTCAGTGGACGCAGGACGACGAATGACGGATGCACGATTGAAACTCAGGCAAGTGGACACGCGGGTACCGCGATTGGTGCAGCATGTCGCAGGTTGGTCTGCCGGGCATGCGGCAACCGTTCAAACGATTTGTCTGCGACGAGGAATGGTTCGGATTGAAGCCATGGCGGCAGGGCAGCGCTATGTTGGTTGGGCCAATGCAGTCGAATTGGCACGGAATGCGTACCCGGCGTGGCGTGATGTCGCGTGGCAGGCGGTAGATGCGCGGCACTTGTGTGCGTTGATGAATGAAGATGACGCAATTCGTCGCGTATTGGTGGCACCTGCAGCTGGCTGGTGTGACGTGAAGTGTATGTGCGTTCTGGACGCAGATAGTCCTCCTGAGCCCGTCTTGCGGGTGGAGGCAAAGGGGCGCATTGCCGTCAGTTTCGTGGAGTTGCCAGCTCGACTGCCGGTCTGCGACAGCGCCGCGCGTGCGGCTCGTGTGCCGATCACGCTGCGTTATGCGTTGGGCCGGACGGAGGCGCCGTTGGTGACATTGCGACGCCTGCGTGTCGGTGATGCCATATTAATTCAGACGTGGGCTCCGGAGGTCAAGGCGAGTAGCCAGAGGATGTTCACGTTTTCGCTAGAAGGAAACACGATGATCTTGAATGACAAAAGCGACGGTGCGCAGGCAAGCGCGACGCCCGCCGGTGGGGAAGCCCGCCATGCGCGCGCAAGCGATGGGCGTCCGTTTGAAGTGGATGCACTGCCCGTCAAGCTTGAGTTTGTGCTCGAGCAGAACGAAACGACAGTCGCAGAGGTCGCCGCACTCCATGCTGGCATGGTGGTGCCGTTGGCGCCCGGTGCCGAGCGCGAGGTGACCATTTATGCCAATGGCCGCTACTTGGCTCGGGGTGAACTGATCCAGGTTGGTGAAAGGCTCGCGGTTGAGCTGCAATCGATCGAATTGGCTGAGCCGAAGTGAGGTGCAATGCTGAATCATGATGTACTGCTAATTGCGATCCTGTCGGCTGCGACCCTGTTGCCTTTTGTGATCGCGTCCGGAACGTGTTACGTCAAATTTTCCGTCGTGCTGGTGCTAGTGCGCAATGCGCTGGGGATCCAGCAGGTGCCGTCGAACTTGGCCCTGAACAGTATTGCGCTGATTTTGTCGCTGTTTGTGATGATGCCGGTTACCCATAGGGCTTATGAATATCTGCAGTCGCATCAGGTCAATGTCATGGACAGTCAATCGTTGAACGATTTCGTTGATGGCGGGCTGGGTGACTACAAGCGATACCTTGAGCGCTATGCGGATCCGGGGCTGGTCAAGTTCTTTGCACAGGCACAAACGGCAGGGGCTAACAATGCCGATGGGGATGCGGGCGCTGTCACGAACGAGGATGCGGGCGCCAACGCGCACTCGCTGATGGTATTGCTGCCGGCCTATGCGCTCAGCGAGATCAAAAGCGCCTTCAAGATAGGCTTCTATCTCTATGTGCCGTTTCTGGTGGTCGACCTGATTGTGTCCAATGTGCTGCTGGCTTTGGGCATGATGATGATGAGTCCGGTGACGATTTCCGTGCCGATCAAGTTGATTTTGTTTGTCGCGATGGACGGCTGGACGCTAATCTGCAAGGGCATGATCATGCAATACATGAATTTGATGAAGTAGCGATCACGCTTGCTAATCGCGGTTGATGACAGGACATAAAATTGGGTGAACTAAGTTATATCGGCAGCAAGGCCATTGTGCTTGTGATTCTGCTGTGCGCGGTGCCAGTGGCGGTGGCGACGATTGTTGGGTTGATTGTCGGCCTGTTTCAGACCGTCACGCAGATTCAGGACCAGACTCTGCCTTTCGGGATCAAGCTGCTTGCCGTATTTGGTTCGTTGCTGCTTCTGTCGAACTGGATCTCGGCCAAGTTGATCGCGTTTGCCATCGAGGCCGTGACAATCGGACTGAAGTAAGGGGGCGGTGTGTCGGATTACACGCTGTTTGCCCAATACTATCGCGAGCTCGGTTCACTGGCGATCGGCTATGCCCGCGTGGCGCCCGTTTTTTATCTGCTGCCATTCCTGAGCGACCGGACCGTGTCCAATGCGATCGTCAAGAACATGGCGATCTTCATGGTCGTGCTGGGTTTGTGGCCTGCCATGGCGCATCCACATCCGGGCACCTGGGGCGAATTGCTGGCGCTGATGATGCAGGAAGTAATGGTGGGTCTCGTGTTGGGGCTGACGCTGGCACTGCCTTTTTGGGTCGCCACTGCATTGGGCGAGCTGATCGATAATCAACGCGGCGCCACGATCAGCGATTCGCTGGATCCTGCAACGGGCATCGAAGCATCAGTGTTTTCGCCATTTGTGAGCCTCATGTATGCAGCGATCTTCCTTCAGCAAGGCGGGATGCTTGTGATCGTGCAGGCGATCGCCGACAGCTATCGACAAGTGGCGGTCGGAGGCGTTCTGCATGTCGATCTGCTGCGCTTTGGCACCTTACTGACTGATTCGGTGGCGAAGGGATTGGTGCTTTCCGCGCCCGTTGCGATCGTGATGTTCCTGTCGGACGTGCTGCTGGGGTTGTTTTCGCGCTTTTGCCCGCAGGTGAACGCATTTTCTTTGTCGCTGAGTATCAAGAGCGTGTTGGCGTTCGTGATTTTGCATTTCTATTTCGTGGATGCGGTGCCTTCGGCGCTCACGCGTGTGTTCGGACTCCATCCGTTCGCACAATTTTTCACTTGACGTATGGCTGAAAAGACTGAGAAACCCACTCCGAAGAAACTGCGCGATGCGGCGAAGAAGGGGCAAACCTTCAAGTCGAAGGATCTGACGACGCTGATTGAACTGGCGGTCGGGGCGGTGGCGACGGTGTGGCTCGTGGATGTCCGGAAGGTCATGGACGTTCTGAATGCATTGGCCGTGCAACGTGAACTTCCAACGCCGCATGCATTTTTGTCGGCATGCGTTCGGGAAGCGTTGTTCATCGTTGTGCCGCTGCTCATCGTGTGCGTGGTTGCGAGTGCCTTACCAAGCCTGATCATGAGTCGGTTTGCAGTGGCAACCGAAGCGATCAAGTTCGATTTGAGCGCGATTAACCCAATTAGCGGGTTCAAGAAGATATTTAGTCTGAAAACGCTAAAGGAATTGCTGAAGGCAATACTGTATCTGATCGTCACTGGTGTAACCATCAAACTGTTTGTGGCAGAGAAATCGCGCACCCTATTCCGTACCTTTGATCTGCCAACGATGGCAGTTGGGCATGTGTGGATGCGATTGACGCTGGAGTTGATCCTGCTTTTCCTCGCCTGTTCGGTGCCGGTGGTGGTCATAGACGCCGTGGCCGAATACCTGCTGTATTACAAAAATCTCAAGATGGACCGTCATGAGATCGAGCAGGAGCATAAGAATACCGAAGGGGACCCTGAGATCAAGGGACGTCGTCGCGAGGTCCACATTGAGCTTTTGTCTGAAGAGACGAAAGCGAATATTCGGCAGTCCGACGCGATGTTGGCCAATCCGACCCACATCGCGATCGGAATTTACATGAATACGGCCATCGCGCCGCTGCCGTTTGTGTCTGTGCGTGAAACCAACGCGCGGGCACTGGCCGCGTTACGTTACGCAGAGCAGGTGGGCGTGCCCGTGGTGCGGGATATTGCGCTGGCGCGTTCGATCTACCGCCACTCACGGCTGTATACGTTTGTGGATATCGAAGATCTTCGACAGGTATTCGAGGTATTGAAGTGGTTGAGGGAGGTGGAGCGCGCGAACCAGCCGGACGTGGTGCCGGACGACAGCGCAGACGAGCGTGTGCGTCCGGATGTCGCAGAGGATTGACAAATAGATTAATTGTATTTCGCATGATTTTTGAAAGTTGTTTCGTGGGGCGGAGCGTACAGTGAATCGTGTTGCATCGCCGCATCGAAACGCATTGATTGGCTAACAATTGACCGCTATGAGGATGTGGTATGGCCCAAAAAACGCGTGACTCCGATGTATTTGAATTGGAAGAGATGGCGCCGTCGATGTTTGAGGCAATTCAGGCTGGCGCGACCATCAAGGATATGCAGGGTATCTCCCAGGACTTGATGGATGGCATCTATGCCTATGCGTATCGATTCTATCAGCAGGGGCGTCTGGACGAGGCGGAGGTGTTCTTCCGGTTTCTGTATATCTACGATTTTTACAACGTGGACTATGCGATGGGACTGGCCGCCGTGTTTCAACTCAAGAAGAGCTACGCAAAAGCTATCGACCTTTATGCGCTGGCGTTCGCGTTGGCAAAGGACGATTATCGGCCGATGTTTCATGTAGGTCAGTGTCATTTGATGATGGGTCGGGCAGCGCTGGCGCGTCACAGCTTCGACGAAGTTGTGGTCAATTCGCAGGACGAGCGGCTCAAGGTCAAGGCGCAGGCTTATCTGGATGGGCTCAGCGCGGTAGATGGTGGGGTGCAACAAGACGAACCCACTCAACAATCATGAGGAAGTAGTACCTATGGCTTCTATTCAACAAAGTCTTCAGAACATCAATCGGTATCAGCGGCACGCTACGCTGCCGATGCTGCGTCA
>NZ_LOTA01000060.1:0-567 GCF_001521935.1 Burkholderia sp. RF7-non_BP4
TACATCAACTCGTACCGCCGGCTGTCGCGCTTCATGGCCGCGCCGATCAACGTGCAGTGGGGCTACGACAACCGCACCGTCGGCTTTCGCATCCCGCAGTCGACGCCGGTCGCGCGGCGCATCGAGAACCGGATTCCGGGCGTCGACTGCAACCCGTACCTCGCATTCGCGGCGACGCTCGCGGCCGGGTATCTCGGTCTCACGCAGCAGCTCGCGCCGACCGAACCGATCGCGTCCGACGGTTACGACCTGCCGTATCAGCTGCCGCGCAACCTCGAGGAGGGCATCTCGCTGATGGCCGCTTGCGCGCCGCTCGCGGACATTCTCGGCAACAAGTTCGTGAAGGCGTATCTGGCGCTGAAGGAAACCGAATACGAAGCGTTTTTCCGCGTGATCAGCTCGTGGGAACGCCGCCATCTCCTGCTGCACGTGTGAGCGAGCGGCACCGACCTGCGGAGGCAACATGACAGAACGAAGCGAAGCCGTCGCCGCGCGCTCGACCGCCGAATACCGCGCGCTCGACGCCGCGCACCACATTCACCCGTTCTCCGACATGGGCGCGCTCCA
>NZ_LOTA01000061.1:0-1429 GCF_001521935.1 Burkholderia sp. RF7-non_BP4
GCGATCAACGGCTCCCAGCTCTTCGCGACCAATTCCGTCGTGGATTCGCTGTCGACGACGGTGTCGTCGTCCAGCAGCGCGATCTCGTCGCTGTCGACCGGCATCACTTCGTTGTCGACGGGGCTTAGCTCGACCAACAGCTCGGTGGCTTCGCTGTCGACTTCCACGTCGACGGGTCTCTCGTCGGCGAATAGCTCGATTGCATCGCTGTCCACGTCGACTTCGACCGGCATCAATTCGCTGTCCACGGGCCTCAGCTCGACCAACAGCTCGGTCGCTTCGCTGTCGACCTCCACGTCGACCGGTCTGTCGTCGGCGAATAGCTCGATTTCGTCGCTCTCGACTTCCACGTCGACGGGTCTGTCGTCGGCCAATAGCTCGATTGCGTCGCTGTCCACGTCGACCTCGACCGGTATCAACTCGCTGTCGACCGGCCTCAGCTCGACCAACAGTTCGGTCGCCTCGCTGTCGACCTCCACGTCGACCGGTCTTTCGTCGGCGAATAGCTCGATTGCGTCGCTGTCCACGTCGACCTCGACGGGTATCAACTCGCTGTCGACCGGCTTGAGCTCGACCAATAGCTCGGTCGCTTCGCTGTCGACTTCCACGTCGACCGGCCTGTCGTCGGCGAACAGCTCGATCAGCTCGCTCTCCACGTCGACTTCCACGGGCATCAACTCGCTGTCGACCGGCCTCAGCTCGACCAACAGTTCGGTCGCCTCGCTGTCGACCTCCACGTCGACGGGTCTGTCGTCGGCAACCAGCTCGATCAGCTCGCTGTCCACGTCGACCTCGACGGGCATCAACTCGCTGTCGACCGGACTCAGCTCGACCGACAGCTCGGTCGCTTCGCTCTCGACCTCCACGTCGACGGGTCTGTCGTCGGCCACCAGCTCGATCAGCTCGCTCTCGACGTCGACCTCGACGGGCATCAACTCACTGTCGACCGGACTCAGCTCGACCAACAGTTCGGTGGCGTCGCTCTCGACCTCGACCTCGACCGGCATTAACTCGCTGTCCACGGGCCTCAGCTCGACCGACAGCTCGGTGGCTTCGTTGTCGACCTCCACGTCGACGGGTCTCTCGTCGGCGAATAGCTCGATCTCTTCGCTGTCCACGTCGACCTCGACCGGTATCAACTCGCTGTCGACCGGCCTCAGCTCGACCAACAGCTCTGTCGCTTCGCTCTCGACTTCGACGTCGACCGGCATCAACTCGTTGTCCACGGGCTTGAGCTCGACCAATAGCTCGGTCGCTTCGCTGTCGACCTCCACGTCAACGGGTCTCTCGTCGGCGAACAGCTCGATTTCGTCGCTCTCGACTTCGACCTCGACGGGTATCAACTCGCTGTCCACAGGCCTCAGCTCGACCGATAGCTCGGTCGCTTCGCTGTCGACTTCCACATCGACCGGCCTGTCGTCGGCGAAGA
>NZ_LOTA01000062.1:0-108187 GCF_001521935.1 Burkholderia sp. RF7-non_BP4
TTGCGCTGTTCGATGACGGACGGCTACGACTGCTACCAGAATGCGCTGGCCGAGCGGGTCAACGGTATCCTCAAGGGCGAGTTCCTGTTGCAGCGTCCTGCCGACCTCGAGCAGGCCGCCAAGATGGTCGAACAGTCCGTGCACATCTACAACCATGAGCGGCCACACGCCGCCCTAGAATACAAAACGCCCGATGCGGTGCATCGGGCGTTCTAGCGTCTGGATACTGTCAACCTATTCCAGGACTTGACAGGCGCCCGATGCCGCGCATCGCACGTTGCGCTTCGCGCCGCACGCCGCGCGCATGCGCGCGCGTTCAAGAATGCCCCGCCCCGGTGATACACTCGCATCACCTCGTCCCTTCCACTCGACATGAAATTCTGCTCCGTCTGCGGTCACGAAGTCATCGCGCGCATTCCTCAGGGCGACAACCGTGAGCGCTTCGTCTGCGATCACTGCGGCACGATCCATTACCAGAATCCGCGTAACGTGGTCGGCACGGTGCCGGTCTGGGGCGATCAGGTGCTGCTGTGCCGCCGCGCGATCGAACCGCGCTACGGCTTCTGGACGCTGCCGGCGGGCTTCATGGAGATGGGCGAGACGACGGCCGAGGCCGCCGCGCGCGAAACGCTCGAGGAGGCCGGCGCACGCGTCGAGGTGCAGAATCTGTTCACGCTGCTGAACGTGCCGCACGTGCACCAGGTCCACCTGTTCTATCTGGCGCGGCTCACCGATCCGGCTTACGAGGCCGGCGAGGAAAGCCTCGAAGTCAAGCTGTTCGACGAAGCCGACATTCCGTGGGACGAAATCGCGTTCCCGACCGTCAGCCAGACGCTGCGCTTCTTTTTCGCCGATCGCGCCGCCGGCGACTACGGCGTCCATACCGGCGATATCTTCCGCTCGCTGCGCAACGGCTGAGCCCGCGCCCCATGGTCCCCTGGCTCGGCCCGGACGATCCGTTTCCGCCCATCGAACGCGCGCTCGGTCCGGCGACCGGCGCGCCGGGGCTGCTCGCCGCGAGCGCCGACCTGCTGCCGTCGCGCCTGATCGAGGCCTACCTGCGCGGCATCTTCCCGTGGTATTCGGACGGTCAACCCGTGCTGTGGTGGAGCCCCGACCCGCGGATGGTCCTCGTGCCAGCCGAATTCAAGGTGTCCCCGTCGCTGCGCAAGACACTCCGGCGCGTGCTGCGCGACCCCGCATGGGAAGTGCGCGTCGACCACGACTTTCCGGGCGTGATGCGCGCGTGCGCGCAGGCGCCGCGTCGCGGGCAGCGCGGCACCTGGATCACGGCCGAAATCATCGACGCGTATACGTCGCTCTATCGTTCCGGCAACGCGCACAGCATCGAGACGTGGCATGACGGGCGGCGCGTCGGCGGCCTCTACGGCGTCGCGTTCGGACGAATGTTTTTCGGCGAATCGATGTACGCGGATGCCACCGATGCGTCGAAGATCGCACTGGCGACGCTCGTCGCCCATCTTCGCGAGCAGGGGCTGGAGATGATAGACTGCCAGCAGAATACGTCGCATCTAGCGTCGCTCGGCGGCCGCGAGATCGCACGCAAGGCCTTTGTCGCTCACGTGCGCCGCGCGGTAGCCGAACCGCCGATTCCGTGGCAGTTCGACAAGCGCGCGCTCGCCGCGCTGACGGGCCCTGCAGAACCGGCCGCCCCCTCCGGGATCGAGCGCTAGCGCGGCACTCCCTCCCTGCATCGAGAGCTGCCCATGACTCACCCGACTGAGCTGCCGCTTTCACCGCTTTCGGCGCTGCAATTCTATGCAACGGCGCCCTATCCGTGCAGCTATCTGGACGGCCGCGTCGCGCGCTCGCAAGTCGCGACGCCGAGCCACCTGATCAATTCCGACATCTATACCGAACTCGTGAAGGCCGGCTTCCGGCGCTCGGGCGTGTTCACCTATCGTCCATACTGCGACGGCTGCCGCGCCTGCGTGCCGGTGCGCGTGCCGGTCGGCGCGTTCACGCCGTCGCGCACGCAACGCCGGATGTGGAAGCGGCACCGCGCGCTCGTCGCGACGGTCTCGCCGCTGCACTACGACGAGGAGCACTACGCGCTCTACATGCGCTACCAGTCGGCGCGCCACGCCGGCGGCGGCATGGACCGCGACAGCCGCGACCAGTACGAGCAGTTCCTGCTGCAGAGCCGGATCAATTCGCGCCTCGTCGAATTCCGCGATCTCGACGCGCCGGGCGGCGAGCCCGGCAAGCTGCGCATGGTCAGCATGATCGACATCCTCGGCGACGGGCTGTCGTCGGTCTACACGTTCTTCGAGCCGGACGAGCAGCACACGAGCTACGGCACGTACAACATCCTGTGGCAGATCGAGCAGGCGAAGAGCCTCGGCCTGCCGTACGTGTATCTCGGCTACTGGATCCGCGAGAGCCCGAAGATGGCCTACAAGGCAAACTTCCATCCGCTGGAAGGGTTGCTCGACGGCCGCTGGAAAGTACTCGATCCGGATCGGGTCGACCTGCCGCCGGTCGACGCGGCACTCGCCCGCGCGCCGCTGCCCGGTGGGCATTCCGGGTCGGGCTGACGCGAACGTCACCAGCGCGGTTGCTCGCGCGCGGCGAGCGTCCGCCCCGGTCGTGAAGCGGCCGACGCGCGGCGCGGCAACCGTCGCCGCGGGCTGCTACGAAGCGAAGCCAGCCCGTGCGGCGCAACTCCCGGTAAAATAGTGGGTTGTCATTCATTCCGGCTGTCCGCCCAATTCCCGTGTTCAGTTCCCTCTATCCGCTGGCCCGCGCATCCCTGTTCAAGATGGATGCGGAAGACGCTCACCACCTCACGCTGCGCGCGCTCGGCGCGGCCGGCCGCACGGGCCTCGCCTGCGCGCTGTCGTCCCGCGTACCCGATGCGCCGCGCACCGTGATGGGGCTCACGTTCCGCAATCCGGTCGGCCTCGCCGCCGGCCTCGACAAGGACGGTGCGGCCATCGACGGCCTCGCGGCGCTCGGCTTCGGCTTCATCGAGGTCGGCACGGTCACGCCGCGCCCGCAGCCGGGCAACCCGCGCCCGCGGATGTTCCGTCTGCCGCAGGCGGAAGCGCTGATCAACCGGATGGGCTTCAACAACCACGGCGTCGACCAGTTCGTGAAGAACGTCCAGGCGGCCCGCTATCGCGGCATCCTCGGCCTGAACATCGGCAAGAATGCCGACACGCCGATCGAACGCGCGGCGGAAGACTATCTCTACTGCCTCGAGCGCGTGTATCCGTTCGCGAGCTACGTGACGATCAATATTTCGTCGCCGAACACGAAGAACCTGCGCCAATTGCAGGGCGCGGGCGAGCTCGATGCGCTGCTCGCCGCGCTGAAGGACAAGCAGCAGCGCCTCGCCGACCTGCACGGCAAGCTCGTGCCGCTCGCGCTGAAGATCGCGCCCGATCTCGACGACGAACAGGTCAAGGAAATCGCCGACACGCTGCTGCGCCACAAGATCGAAGCGGTCATCGCCACCAACACGACGCTGTCGCGCGCAGCCGTGCAGGGCCTGCCGCACGCCGACGAGGCCGGCGGCCTGTCGGGCCGCCCGGTGTTCGACGCATCAAACGAAGTGATCCGCAAGCTGCATGCCGAAGTCGGCAGCGCGGTGCCGATCATCGGCGTCGGCGGTATCTTCTCGGGCGAGGACGCACGCGCGAAGCTCGCGGCCGGCGCGTCGCTCGTCCAGCTGTACACGGGCTTCATCTATCGCGGCCCCGCGCTCGTCGCCGAATGCGTGAAGGCGATCGCGCGCGATCGCGCCGCGTAATATAGCCATAAACAAACGATATTTAGCGGTCGATTGCATTTTTGCTATGATCGGCCTCACATTCAGAATCAAGCGCCCCGCTGGGGCAAGGAAGCCCACACGATGAAAATTTCGCTGCTGAAGAAGCTGCTGGTCGCCGGCCTGATCGGTACGTCGTTCGCTGCCGCCACCGCGCATGCGGCCGACCTCCTCGACCAGGTGAAGCAACGCGGCACGCTGCGCGTCGGCCTCGAAGGTACGTTCCCGCCGTTCAACTCGAAGAACCCGCAAGGCGAACTCGTCGGCTTCGACGTCGACATCGCGAAGGCCGTCGCCGCGAAGCTCGGCGTCAAGGCCGAGTTCGTCACGACCGAATGGAGCGGCATCATCGCGGGCCTGCAGGCCGGCAAGTTCGACGTGATCGCCAACCAGGTCGGCATCACCGACAAGCGCAAGGAAACGCTCGACTTCTCGCCCGCGTACACGTACTCGTCCGCGCAGCTGATCCAGCGCACGGACGACACGCGCGAGTTCAAGTCGCTCGAGGACCTGAAGGGCAAGAAGCTCGGCGTCGCGCTCGGCACGAACTACATGGACATGGCGAAGTCGGTGCCCGGCGTCGACGTGAAGACGTACCCGGGCGCGCCCGAGTACCTGCGCGACCTCGCGGCCGGCCGTCTCGACGCGGCGCTGAACGATCGCCTGATGCTCGCGTACCTGACGAAGAACTCGCAGCTGCCGCTGCGCCCGGGCGCGAACGTCGGCTCGGCGAACCCGTCGGGCATCCCGTTCAAGAAGGGCAACCCGAAGTTCCAGAAGGCGATCGACGACGCGATGACGCAACTCGCAGCCGACGGCACGTTCACGAAGATCTCGGACAAGTGGTTCGGCATCGACGTGACGAAGCCGATCAAGTAAGCACGCCTCTGTTTCCCGCCTGACGGCGGGCCGGAAAGGGCGGCATCCGAAACGATGCCGCCCTTTGTTTTATCGGTCCGGTTTATGATTGCGCTTTCGCGCACGCATTCGCTTCGTATTCCATGTCGACAACGTCCCTGCTCGTCCAATCGCTGCCAGTGCTCGCCCAGGGTGCCGTGCTAACCGTCAAGTTCGCCGTGCTGTCGATGGTGTTCGGCCTGCTCGGCGCCGTCGTGCTCGCGATGATGGGCATCCGGCAAAGCGAGGCGCTCGAAGGCTTCGAACGCATCTGGGTCAATGCACTCGCGTGGCTCGCGCGCGCATACGTGAGCCTGATGCGCGGCACACCGCTGCTCGTGCAGATCTTCGTCATCTATTACGGGCTGCCGAGCCTCGGCATCTCGCTCGATCCGACGCCCGCCGGCGTGATCGCGCTGTCCGCGAACGTCGCCGCCTACATGTCGGAAAGCATGCGCGGCGCGATCAACGGGATTGCCCGCGGCCAATGGCTGGCCGCATACAGCCTCGGGCTGTCGTGGGGGCAGACGCTGCGCTATGTGATCGGACCGCAGGCATTGCGCATCGCGGTGCCGAGCCTGTCGAACAGCCTGATCAGCCTGATCAAGGACACGTCGCTCGTGTCGGTGATCACCGTGACCGAACTGCTGCGCAGCGCGCAGGAAATGATCGCGGCGACCTACCAGCCGCTGCCGCTGTACCTGGCCGCCGCCGCTGTCTACTGGGTGCTGTGCCAGATCCTCGAATGGGTCCAGCGCTGGTACGAAAAGCGCCTGTCGCTGCCCGCGCGGCACTGAGCGCGGAATCTCCCGCCGGGCCGCGGTCGCGCGCCCGGCGCCCGCCTTCCCTTCCTTCCCGCCTATTCGCCCGAATAGCGCACGCCGAGTGCCGCACGTGCTGCGTCGGTCATCGCGATCATCCGGCGCGAGTGGTCGTGCGTCATGATCGGGCTCTCGCGTTCGCCCGCGCGCAACAAGTCGCAGAAATGCGCGGTCTCGTAGTTCAGGCCGCCGCCGTCGACCGGTGCATCGAGTTCGACCGTGCGCCCGTCCGCGTAGCGGATCGTCGCCCGCGCGGGGTTCCACCACTTCTCGTGAATCGTCACGTGCCCGCCTGCGGCGGCGATCAGCGCGTCACCGCGGCCCATCACGTCGAGCCCGCAAAAGAGCTGCGCGATGCCGCCGTTCGCGTGACGGCTGTTCAGGCTCGCGAACACGTCGACACCCGTCGCGCCGATACGGCCGAGCGTCTGCACGTCGACTGCCGCGCCGAGCCAGTCGACCGCGAGAAACGCTTCGTAGATCCCGATGTCGAGCAGCGCACCGCCGGCGCGGTCGAGTCGATAGACGGAATGATCGTCCGGCACCGACGACGATGCGCAGCCCGCGCGCACGAGCCGGATTTCGCCGATCGGGTCGTCGTGCAGGTGCGCGCGTAACTGACGATACAACGGAAAGAACGGCGGCTTCATCGCTTCCATGAAGAGCCGTCCGGCCGTGCGCGCCGCATCGAGCACGGCATCAAGTTGCGTCGCGTTCAGCGTCGCGGGTTTTTCGCACAGCACGGCCTTGCCGGCGGCGAGCGCCGCTTGCGCGTAGCGTGCGTGACTGTCGTGGAGGGTTGCGATATAGACCGCGTCGATGTCGCTCGCGAGGAGCGCGTCGAGGCTGGCGGCAGGCGTGCCGCCGCTGGTGTTGCAGAAGGCGGTCGCCGCGTCGGCGCGGCGGGCCCATACGCCGGCGAGCGTGGCACCCGGCACGTGGGCGAGGCTTTGCGCGAATCGGCGTGCGATGCTGCCTGCGCCGACGATGCCGAAGCGCACCGGGCGGTTGTCGAGGTCGTTCATCCGGATCTTCCGTGTCGGTCGTATGACGGGGGCCGGCACGCTGCCGGCCGGCCGTCATGATAAACGGCTCGCCGGCGCACGGATAAGCGACGCGCGCCGATTCAGGCGCGCACGGGCACGTCGACGGAGAAATCGCGCGAAATCTCGTCGGCGCTGAAATCGATCAGCGCGAGCGATGCCGCTTCGGCTTCGCGCGGATCGCGGCGTTCGATCGCGTCGACGACGCGCGCATGCGCCTTCACCGCGACGTCGTGCGCACCGTCCTTCTGCGCGACGCGCGGATTCACGAGACGCACCGCACCGCGCACGATGGCCGCCATCTGCTGGAAGAACTGGTTGCCGCTCGCCTGGACGATCCGCGTGTGCAGCAACTCGTCCGCCGTGTCGTATCCGGGGTCGCCCGGTTGCAACACCTTGAACGCTTCGAATGCCTCGCGAATGCCCGCGATGTCGACCGCCGTCGCACGAACGGCCGCCTGCGCGGTCGCGCGCGGTTCGATCAGCATCCGGAATTCGATGACGTCGCGCATGAACTGCGGATCCGGCTTCGCACGAAACCGCCAGCTCACCACGTCTTCATCGATCATGCGCCAGTCGCGCATCGGTCGAACGCGCGTACCGACCTTCGGACGCACGTCGAGCATGTCGCGCGCAAGCAACATCGACAATGCTTCGCGCATCACCGTCCGGCTCACGTCGAACTCTTTCGACAGCACGTCCTGCGGCGGCAAAATGCCGCCGTACTTGTCCTCGACGATACCCGTGACAAGCCCATCCATCACTTTGGCGACCAGTGACCGGTCTTTGCCCTGCTCCATGACACCTCCCCGTGCGTCGATTTGCGAACACCTGCTCCGCAGTTCCGCCGGCCCTGGTTACGACTGTTCTTATGATCTATAAGTTGATGAGTTCGGGGATATTTCGCTATCTGGTAAACACCTGACAGGGTTATCCCTCTTTTTGACGTGGTGATTTATACGGCTTCAAAAAAAGCCCGGGAAGCGCGCTGCGCTTGCCGGGCCGGGCTTTCCGTCGAGTTTGACCATGCAATCCATTACGGCATCCTGACGCCATTACGGACTGCTTCTCATTCAGTTTCGATTAATCGGGATAAACGATCGTCTCAACGCCGTTTGCCGTGCCGAGCAGACACAGATTCGCGCCGCGCTCGGCGAACAGGCCAACCGTCACGACGCCCGGCCATGCGTTGACCTGCGCTTCGAAACCGCGCGGATCGACGATCTGCAGCCCCTTCACGTCGACGATTTCGTTGCCGTTGTCGGTGATGTACGGCGTGCCGTCCTTCGTCACGCGCAGCACCGGCACGCCGCCCAGCGCGGTCACGCGCCGGCCGATCGCCGTGCGCGCCATCGGCACGACTTCGATCGGCAGCGGGAATGCGCCGAGCACCGGCACGCGCTTGCTGCCATCCGCGATGCAGACGAACGTATCGGCCACGGACGCGACGATCTTCTCGCGCGTCAGCGCACCGCCGCCACCCTTGATCATCGCGCCGCTTGCGTCGATCTCGTCGGCACCGTCGACGTACACCTGCAGCGATTCGACTTCGTTCAGGTCGAACACCTTGATACCGTGGGACTTGAGGCGTTCGGTCGTCGCGATGGAGCTCGACACGGCGCCGCGGTAGCGCGACTTGACGGCCGCGAGCGCGTCGATGAAGCAGTTGGCCGTCGAGCCGGTGCCGACGCCGATCACGGCGCCTTCCGGCACGTTCTGGATCACATAATCGGCGGCTGCCTGGCCGACCAGGCGTTTGAGTTCGTCTTGAGTCATGGGGTGGGAATACAGCGGGATTGCGGAAAACCGGCAGTTTACCGGACTCGGATGACGACCCGGGCTTTTTCGGCGCGTATTGCGGCGCCTCGCGCGCCGATCGATCGTCAGGGCGCGCCGGTTGCGGCTCCGTCCTCGGCCGGCGGCGTGCCGGGAAAATACTTGTCGAGCAACGCTTGCGCGATCGCATCGGTCCCGGCGTCCGGGTTGCCCGCATAGTCGGATGGCCGGAAATGCATCTGAAACGCCGCGAATACGCGTTGCGTGCGCGCGTCGAGCACGCCGTCGGTCGGCACGTCATAGCCGTAGCGTGCAAGCTTCAGCTGCAATTCCCGCACGTCGACGAGCGCGTGCGGATCGCGGCCGCCCAGTCGCGCGGCCACGGTCGCATCGTCCGGCCACGCGCCGACGCCGGCTTGCGCGAGCGCATGCCACGGGAACAGCGGCCCCGGATCGATCTTGCGTTGTGGCGCGATGTCGCTGTGCCCGACCACGCGCGTCGGCGGAATTCCGTAGCGTGCGACGATGTCCTTCGACAGGCGGATCAGCGCATCGACCTGTTCGGGCGGATACGGCTGCCACGTGCGGTTTTGCGGATCGAGCGGGCCGCGATTCACGTTCTCGATGCCGATCGACGCCGCGTTGAGCTCGGTCGTGCCCTGCCATTCGCTGATACCCGCATGCCATGCGCGTTTCGATTCGGGAACGAGCTGGTAGACGACCGGCATCCCGTGTTCGACGCGTGGTTGCGGCGGCACGACGTAGTGCGCGCTGACCGAATCGCCCGTCAGCGTGCGCAGCGATTTCGCTTCGTCGCTTTCGGTGTAATGCATCACGAGAAAGCGGATCCGCGAATCGGCGCCGCGCGCTTGCAGGCTCGTATCGGCGTAGTAGGTGCCGCGCCCGACCAGCGACGGCGATGTGCAGGCGGCCAGCAGGCCGAGGATGGCGCACGATGCGCCGAGGCGAAACAGGGTCATGGTCCGCGAGTTCCGGGAGCCGCGTGCCGCGCACAGTCGCGGCACGCGTCGTTCGGGTCGTGACGGCCCGCGCATCGCGCGAGCCCGCGTGCGTCAGCCCGGGTCAGCCCTTCACGCGCCGCTGCCGCACCGCTTCGTACAGGCACACGCCGCTCGCGACCGACACGTTCAGGCTTTCGACGCTGCCGGCCATCGGGATGCTCATCACTTCGTCGCAGGTGTCGCGCGTGAGCCGGCGCATGCCTTCGCCCTCCGCACCCATGACGATGGCGACGGGGCCGTCGAGCTTCGTGTCGTACAGCGTGCCCGGCGCCTCGTCCGACGTGCCGATGATCCACACGCCTGCCTCCTTCAGCTCGCGCAGCGCGCGGGCGAGGTTCGTCACCGTGATGTACGGCACCGTGTCGGCCGCGCCGCTCGCGACCTTCGCCGCGGTCGCGTTCAGGCCGACCGCGCGGTCACGCGGCGCGATCACCGCATGCGCGCCGGCCGAATCGGCGACGCGCAGGCATGCGCCGAGGTTGTGCGGATCGGTGACGCCGTCGAGCACCAGCAGCAGCGCCGGGCCCTGGATGCCGTCGAGCAGCTCGGACAGGTTCTGCGCGAGCGGAACGTCCTCGACGCGCGCGACGACGCCCTGATGGCGCTCGGTATGCGCGAGGCCCCACAGGCGGGTTTCGTCGGCTGCGATCAGCCGCACGCCCGCTTCCTTCGCGGCGTGCAGGAAGTCCTGCATGCGGCGGTCGCGGCGCGTCTGGTCGTACAGCACCTCCGCAACCGTCGACGCATCGTGCCGCAAACGTGCGGTCACCGCGTGAAAACCGTAAAGAACCTTCAGACGTGACATGACTGGAACAACCTTCGATCAAACGTGCGGCCGCGCGATGGGCGCAGCCGCGATTCATGGAAAAGGAAAGCGCCGCGTTGCCGGCCGGTGACCGGTAGAACGCGGCGTCTCTCGATACTGCAGGGGCGTGTGCATGCACCGCCCCGAACGCTCAATACTTCTTGCGGGCGTGAACCTTCTTCGCGGCGGTCTTCGCCGCCACGCCGCCCTTCTTCTTCGCGGCACGCGCCGCACGCGCCTCCTTCACCGCGACGGTCGGCGCGCTCGCCGCCTTCTTGCGGCGCGGCGCGGCTTCCTCCACCGGCGGCAACGAGCGCACGCGCGGGCCACCGCGATCGTTACCGTTACCGGCCACAGCCGGCGCCGGTACCGTACGCGGCGCCTTCACCGGCGTGTCGCGCACGAGGCGGAAATCGATCTTGCGCGCGTCGAGATCGACGCGGCTCACCTGCACGCGCACACGATCGGACAGGCGATAGCGGATACCCGTGCGCTCGCCGCGCAGCTCGTTCTTGATCTCGTCGTACTGGAAGTAGTCCGAGCCGAGTTCCGTGACGTGCACGAGCCCTTCGATGAACAGCGTATCGAGCTGCACGAAGATGCCGAACGACGTGACGCCGTTCACCATCCCGCCGTACTCCTCGCCGAGCTTGTCGCGCATGAAGTAGCACTTGAGCCAGGCCTCGACGTCGCGCGACGCTTCGTCGGCACGGCGCTCGTTCGCCGAGCAGTGCAGGCCGAGTTCTTCCCAGATCGCGGTGTTCGATCGCGAACGGCCGCGCGCTTCGTCGTCGGCCTGCTGCATCGCGCGGGCGCGCGGCGACAGCGCGGTGTTCAGCTCGAAGCCTTCCGGTGCCTTCGGCACGTACTTCTTGCCCGACAGGATCGAGTAGATCGCGCGGTGCGTGAGCAGGTCGGGATAGCGGCGGATCGGGCTCGTGAAGTGCGCATACGCCTCATACGCGAGACCGAAGTGACCGATGTTGTCCGGACTGTAGACGGCCTGCTGCATCGAGCGCAGCAGCATCGGCTGCAGCATCTGCGCGTCGGGCCGGTCGCGGATCTGCGCCATCAGCGCGGCGTAGTCGCTCGCATGCGGCTTGTCGCCGCCGCCGAGCGACAGGCCCATGCCGCGCAGGAACGCGCGCAGGTTCTCGAGCTTCTCCGGCGTCGGGCCCGCATGCACGCGGTACAGGCCCGGGTGCTTGTTGCGCTTCAGGAAGTCGGCCGCGCAGACGTTCGCGGCCAGCATGCATTCCTCGATCAGCTTGTGCGCATCGTTGCGCTGACGCGGCACGATCTGTTCGATCTTGCCCTGCGAGTTGCAGACGATGTACGTCTCGGTCGTGTCGAAGTCGATCGCGCCGCGCTTCTGGCGGGCGGCGAACAGCGCCTTGTAGACGCCGTACAGATCCTGCAGGTGCGGCAGCAGGTCCGCGCGGCGCGCGGCCTCCGGCCCCTTCGTGTTCGACAGCACGGCGGCGACTTCGGTGTACGTCAGGCGCGCAGCCGAATGGATCACGGCCGGGTAGAACTGGTACGCCTTGATCTCGCCGCGCGCCGTAATCACCATGTCGCACGCGAGCACGCAGCGGTCGACCTGCGGATTCAGCGAGCACAGCCCGTTCGACAGCTTCTCCGGCAGCATCGGGATCACGCGGCGCGGGAAATAGACCGACGTGCTGCGTTCCAGTGCGTCGGCATCGAGGCCGTTGCCCGGCTGCACGTAGTGCGACACGTCGGCGATCGCGACGATCAGGCGGTAGCCGTCGCCGCGACCGACCTTGGTCGGCTCGCAGTAGACGGCATCGTCGAAGTCGCGCGCGTCCTCGCCGTCGATCGTCACGAGCGGCACGTCGCGCAGATCGACGCGGAACCGCAGGTCGGCCGGCCGCACCTTGTCGGGCAGCGCGGCGGCTTCATCGAGCGCCGGCTGGCTGAATTCATGCGGCACGCCGTACTTGCGCACCGCGATCTCGATTTCCATGCCCGGATCGTCGATATCGCCGAGCACTTCGACGACGCGGCCGAGCGGTTGCGAATGGCGGCTCGGGAAATCGGTCAATTCGACGACGACGACCTGCCCGACCTTTGCCTTCTTCACGTTCTGCGTGATCAGGATGTCGTGGCCGATGCGCTTGTCTTCGGGTGCGACGATCAGCGCGCCGTTCTCGTTGAGCAGGCGGCCGATCACGCGCTTGTTCGCGCGCTCGGTGACTTCGACGACATGGCCTTCCGGGCGGCCGCGGCGATCGTAGCCGACGATCCGCGCGAGCACGCGGTCGTTGTGCATGACCTTCTGCATTTCGCCGTTCGGCAGGAACAGGTCGTCCTGGCCGTCGTCGCGGATCACGAACCCGTAGCCGTCGCGATGCCCCTGCACGCGGCCGGCGACGAAATTCGACGGATGGGTAAGCTGATAGTGGCCGCGCTTGTCGAGGCGGATCTGGCCGTCGCGTTCCATCGCGGCGACACGCCGGAAGAACCCTTCGCGCTCCTGGCGCTTGATCGACAACGCTTCGGCGATGTCGTTGGCTGCCAGCGGCGCGTCGCTCGTACGCAGCACGCCGAGAATTTCTTCACGGCTCGGAATGGGGTACGGATATTTGCTCAAGGGTTTGTCGATGATTGTTCTCGTTGCGTTGACTGATGGTGCACGGCATCAACATAGAAGTGTCCGTCAGACAGTTCTATAGTGACGGCGGCGGATCATTCTATCACCCGCCTGTGCCGCCAAATGACGCGAATGCCGCGTGCGGGCGCCGCAGCGGCCGGTTTGCGGTGCATCGCAAAAAAGTGTTGACACGATTAATTGGGGCGCTATAATTTCGCTTCTTTGCAGCAAGCAGCTACTGCAAAACGTGCCCAGGTGGCGGAATTGGTAGACGCACTAGGTTCAGGTCCTAGCGGTGGCAACATCGTGGAGGTTCGAGTCCTCTCCTGGGCACCATCTGTTTTTGAAAAGGTCGGCTTAATGCCGGCCTTTTTTCATTTCAAGCCTCGCATTACGCGCGCTGGCCGCGCCATATGCCCGTCACGCCGATCGATAGCAGAATTGATCGGTGAAAGATTGCCCTCCCCGTTGGTACGTTAGCCGCCTTGCTTTCGACGAATCCGGCGAGGAACACGATCCATGACGTCGATGCATCCGCCGCACGTTCGCATGTGCGATGCCGGCCGCCGGCATCCCGGCGCACGCCGAGAACTCGCCATCCACGACGCGCATCGGTCGACACGAATCCCGCCGTGAGGATTCCGTAGTCCCTCAGAACGTCGGTGAGCAGCAGAAGAACGCCGATACGTTTCGCGCAGCTGGTTTGCTGCAGACCTGCGTCGACACAGCTGATGCGCTGCGCAGGAATTTCACGGCAACGCGTGCGATTCCGATCTGCGCGTGACGCCCTGAATATGCGACGCGCGAAATTTTTATGGCCGTCGCACAAATTGTATTGACAGACTTTCAAGACACGCTAGAATAGCGGTCTTCGCATCGCAGCAAGCGAAACGTGCCCAGGTGGCGGAATTGGTAGACGCACTAGGTTCAGGTCCTAGCGGTGGCAACACCGTGGAGGTTCGAGTCCTCTCCTGGGCACCACTTATTTAAGAAAGGCCGGCTTTTTGCCGGCCTTTTTCTTTTTCAGGCGCAAAGCGCTGCGCTTGCAAGCGCAGCTCGGGGCACGCGCCCGCGTTACCAAGCCCCCTCCGCTTTCCAGAAACGGGCGGCCTATCCCGGCCTTCTGTCATCTCCGACTCAAGCAACGAAGCAGAATCGGGCGCGCGAATTTCGAGATGCCCGGCGAACTCGATGGATACGCGACGCACACCTCGCCCCTTCACCGATTCAGCAGCCGAACGCCCCATCAAGACCCGCCCGGCTGTCGATGTCAGGCGCCGTTCCAGCGTTTCGCGGCAATCGCGACACGCTCGCCCAGCACTTCCGCCGTCTTGCGATCGCTCTCGAGAATCGCATCGCCACCCTCGTCCGCATTTGCCTGCGCCATCGCACCGAGGAACGACCCGAGCCGATTCAGATCGTTGACCGAACCCGCACTGCTGTTGTTGCCGGGCATCAGGCCGAGGCTGACCCACAGCATCTGATGCTGGGCAGCGAAGACCGCCAGTTGTTGCAGCGTCGACAGCTTGTCGCCGCTTTGCGAAGCCGACACCGTGAAACCGGCCGCCAGCTTGTCACGCCACTTGCCCCAATGCTTCGACGATGCGTCCATGAAGCCCTTGAATTGAGCGGACGCACTGCCCATGTAGGTCGGCGAGCCAAAGATGATCGCCTTCGCATCGCGCTCCAGGTACTCCCAGTGTTCGTCGATCGCGTCGACGGGGATCAACTTGACCGACGCGCCGTCGACTTTCTCGACGCCGCGAGCAACTGCGTCCGCAATAACGGCTGCGTGGCCGTAGCCGCTGTGAAAAACCACTGCAATTTCAGACATGACGAGTTCCTTGACGCGGACCGTTCCGCAATAAACGTTACCGTTACGGTAACATAAAAAGTCGCGATACAAGCGACTTCACCCACCGGTGCCGCACGCGCCATTGCGTGTCGGCGTTGCGCGATGCACACGGCCCGCCGGGCCAGCGGGCAATCGTTGCGATCGCATCCTGTAGCCGCGGGGGCAGCCCGGACGACTGGATGTCGTCGAGAATAATTTCTCCGGCGACAAACGTGAATGCGCATTCAGGAAATTCGCTCGATCCTTTCCGGCAGTAATTCCTCGCGCCGGCATCGACCGGTCAATGTGTTCAGACGCGACGAATCAGGCGCGCCCTTTTTCTCACCGATCCAAACGATCGCGCAAAAATCTGTTGACACGCCCTTCAGTCACGCTATAATTGCGGTCTTTCGCGATGCAGCAAAGCGAAACGTGCCCAGGTGGCGGAATTGGTAGACGCACTAGGTTCAGGTCCTAGCGGTGGCAACATCGTGGAGGTTCGAGTCCTCTCCTGGGCACCATCTGTTTTTTGAAAAGGTCGGCTTTATGCCGGCCTTTTTTCATTTCCGGCTCCAGAATCCCTGCGGGCGCGCTTCCGCTTTCGCCGCTGCCGCAGCGCAACTCCCCCAGCCCGCCAACACGCGCCGAGTGCCGACTCCACGTCAGCCCTCGTGCGCGCGGCGACAATCACTTCGCCACCCGTGATTCACCTCACCCTTGCCCACCAGCATCCATCCCCACCCAGAGGCAAAACCGGGATTTCCCTAGGCTGACACGCCGCCGCTCACGCGGTTAAATAAATCAACGTGATTTATTTAATGCGTCGCAACCGACGCGCCCCATGGAAGGAGACGCCATGAGAAGCCCGCACATCGGCCAGGGAAGCAACTCGGCCAACGTGCGCCGTTACAACGAGCGCCTGCTGTTGAAGACGCTGCGCCGTGCGGGTAGCGCATCGAAGGCCGACCTCGCCCGTCTCGCAAACATGACGGGCACGGCGGTCGGCAGCATCATCGCGTCGCTCGCCGATGCGAAGCTGATTGCGTTCGCCGGCCGCACCGAAGGCCAGCGCGGCCAGCCGGCATCGCTGATCCGCCTCGATCCGCGCGGCGCGTTCGGCATCGGCGTCCATCTCGACCGGATGCGCATCGAGACGGCGCTCGTCAATTTCGCGGGCGACGTGCTCGGCCGCCGCTCCCACGACATGCTGCTCCCCCCGCCCGCCGACGTGCTCGACATCGTGCGACGCGACATCGATGCGATGCAGGATCTGCTTCCCGCGCATGAGCGCGCGCGCCTGGCGGGCGTCGGCGTCGCGCAGCCGTACAACCTCGGCGCATGGATGCGCGAGCTCGGCCTCGCGCCCGACACGTTCCGCGCATGGGAAGACGTCGACTTCGCGAGCGACCTCGGGCGCACGCTGTCGCTGCCCGTGTTCGGCGAAAACGACGGCAACGCGGCCGCGATCGCCGAACTGTTCTACGGGTACGGCCGGCAGTGCGACGACTTCGTCTACCTGTTCATCGGTCCGGCGATCGGCGGCGGCATCGCGATCGACGGCGACTGCCTGCGCGGCGTGACCGGCAATGCCGGCGACATCGCCGTGATTCCCGTCCCGCCGAGCCGGCTGGCCTCCGCGCCGCCGCCGCGCGGCCCGTGGGACATCCTGCTCGCCCGCGCATCGCTGCATGCGCTCGTGCGCCACCTGCGCCATCACGGCGAGACGGTCGAGAACCGCGCCGATCTCGAAGCCTGCATCGCGCGCGGCCTGCCGGCGGTCGACGAATGGATCGACGACTGCGTCGATGCACTCGCCCCGGCATTGCGCGCGGTGCTGTGCGTCATCGATGCGCCGGTGGTCGTGCTCGATGCCGATACCGACGCCGGCCTGCTCGATGCGCTGACGACCCGCCTGCGCGCGGCGCTCGTCGCCACCGCGCCGGAAGCGCGCGGCACGCCGACGCTCGTGCGCGGCACGTTCGGCGCCGACGCCGGCGCGATCGGCGCCGCGACGCTGCCAATGTTCTTCAACTTCTCCCCGCGGGCCGGCATCCTCAAGGGCGCCCGCACCGAATCGCAGGAGGTCAACCATGTCGCGTTCTGAGTCGCCCCGGCCGCTGCTCGAGATGCGCCGGATCAGCAAGACGTTCCCGGCCGTGCGCGCGCTCGACAACGTCAGCCTGACCGTCTATCCGGGCGAGATCCACTCGCTGATGGGCGAGAACGGCGCGGGCAAATCGACGCTGATGAAGATCCTGTCGGGTGCGTATCGCGCCGACGCGGGCGGCGAAATCCTGATCGACGGCGAGCGCATCGACGTCGACGGCCCGCTTGCCGCGCGCGATGCGGGCGTCGCGGTGATCTATCAGGAGCTGTGCCTCGCGCCGAACCTGACGGTGGCGGAAAACATCTACGTCGGCCGCGAACTGCGGCGCGGCAACCGGCGCTGGGGCACCATCGACCGCGCGGCGATGGCGCGCGGCTGCCAGGACGTGCTCACGCGTCTCGGCGCCCCGTTCGGGCCCGACACGCTCGTCGGCACGCTGTCGATCGCCGAGCAGCAACTCGTCGAAATCGCGCGCGCCGTGCACACCCGCGCACGCATCCTCGTGATGGACGAACCGACGACACCGCTGTCGTCGCGCGAGACCGAGCATTTGTTCGGCCTGATCCGCCAGCTGCGCGAGGAAGGTCTCGCGATCATCTACATCAGCCACCGGATGGCCGAGATCTATGAATTGTCCGACCGCGTGTCGGTGCTGCGCGACGGATCGTACGTCGGCACGCTCGAACGCGAATCGCTGTCGGCCGAGCGGCTCGTCGCGATGATGGTGGGCCGCGACATCTCCGGCTTCTACAAGAAGGAACATGCGCCGTACGACCCCGGCCACCTGCTGCTGTCGGTACGCGACATCGCGGACGGCGACCGCGTGCGCGGCTGCAGCCTCGACCTGCATGCGGGCGAGGTGCTCGGCATCGCCGGGCTCGTCGGCGCGGGCCGCACCGAGCTTGCGCGGCTGATCTTCGGCGCGGAACCGCGCACGCGCGGCGACGTGAAGCTGGGCGATCGGACGTTCGGCGCCCATTCGCCGCGCGACGCGATCGACGCGGGCCTCGTCTACCTGACGGAAGACCGCAAGCGCCAGGGCCTGTTCCTGGACATGAGCGTGCGCGACAACATCAACATCTCCGTGTGCAACCGCGACGCACGACTCGGGGCGCTCGATCTCGCACGCGGCGCCGAACGCGCGCGCGACGCGATCGCCTCGCTGTCGATCCGCGTGCCGAACGCGAACGTGAACGTCGGCGCGCTGTCGGGCGGCAACCAGCAGAAAGTGCTGCTGTCGCGCCTGCTCGAGACGAAGCCGCGCGTGCTGATCCTCGACGAACCGACGCGCGGCGTCGACATCGGCGCGAAATCCGAGATCTACCGGATCATCAACGAACTGGCCCGTGCGGGCGTCGGCGTGATCGTGATCTCGAGCGAGCTGCCAGAAATCATCGGTGTCGCCGATCGCGTGCTCGTGATGCGCGAAGGCGAGATCGCCGGCCAACTCGGCGGCCACATGCACACGCCCATCACGCAGGAAGCGATCATCGCGCTCGCCACCGGCTCGCAGGCCGAACTCGCCGACGCGCACTGACCACGCCCCCTTCATCTCCCTCTTACGTCCAGGTACCGACATGATCAACCCGACCAAGCAGCGGAACCTCGCTTCCGCGACGGCCCATCCGGTGGCCAACCGTACGCCGCTGATGCGCGGCGCCGATCATCGCGCGCGCATGCAATCGCTGATGCGCACCGCCGGCATGCTGCCGGTGCTGCTGGTTCTGTGCATCGGCTTCGGATTCCTGACCGACGGCTTCTTCACGCTGCAGAACCTGTCGATCGTCACGCAGCAGGCCTCGATCAACATCGTGCTCGCCGCCGGCATGACTTTCGTGATCCTCACGGGCGGCATCGACTTGTCGGTCGGCTCGGTGCTCGCCGCATCGGCCGTCGCCGCGCTGCTCGCGTCGACCATCCCCGGATGGGGCTGGCTCGGCGTGCCGATCGCGCTCGCGGTCGGCCTCGTGTTCGGCGCGATCAACGGCGGCCTGATCTCGTTCCTGCGCCTGCCGCCGTTCATCGTCACGCTCGGCGCGATGACGGCCGTGCGCGGGGTCGCCCGCCTGATCGGCAACGACACGACCGTCTTCAACCCGCAACTGCCGTTCGCGTTCATCGGCAACGGCACGATCCTCGGCGTGCCGTGGCTCGTCGTGATCGCGTGCGCGGTGATCGCGCTGTCCTGGTTCATCCTGCGCCGCACGGTGCTCGGGATGCGGATCTATTCGGTCGGCGGCAACCCTGAAGCCGCGCGCCTGTCGGGCATCAACGTGCGGGCGATCCAGCTGTTCGTGTATGCCGCGTCGGGTCTGCTCGCGGGTCTCGGCGCGGTGATGTCGGCCGCGCGGCTCTATGCGGCCAACGGCCTGCAGCTCGGCCAGTCGTACGAACTCGATGCGATCGCCGCGGTGATCCTCGGCGGCACGAGCTTCGTCGGCGGCGTCGGCTCGATCGTCGGCACGCTGATCGGTGCGCTGATCATCGCGGTTCTGACCAACGGTCTCGTGCTGCTCGGCGTGTCCGACATCTGGCAATACATCATCAAGGGGCTCGTGATCATCGGCGCCGTCGCGCTCGACCGCTATCGACAGCGCGACTCGGCCCGTACCTGACACGCACTCCTCACCATTCAACCATCAGGGCGCAGGCAGGTCCTCCTGCGCCCGTCCGCCAACGGACCTTCCGGAGACACAACGACATGTTCAAGCACAAAGCCGCCCTGACCGCCATCGCCTGCGCGCTCGCCTTCGGCGCCGCCGCCGCCCACGCAGCCGACAAGCCGCTGAAATCGATCGGCGTCACGGTCGGGTCGCTCGGCAACCCGTACTTCGTCACGATCGTGAAGGGCGCCGAAGCACGCGCCAAACAGCTCAACCCGAACGCGAAGGTCACCGCGGTTTCCGCCGATTACGACCTGAACAAGCAGTTCACCCAGATCGACAACTTCATCTCCGCACACGTCGACATGATCCTGCTCAACGCGACCGATCCGAAGGCGATCGAGCCGGCGGTGAAGAAGGCGCAGGCGGCCGGCATCACGGTCGTCGCGGTGGACGTCGCGGCAGCCGGCGCGAATGCGACCGTGCAGACCAACAACGTGAAGGCCGGCGAGCTGGCGTGCGACTACCTCGCGAAGAAGCTCAGCGGCAAGGGCAACGTGATCATCGAGAACGGCCCGCAGGTGTCGGCCGTGATCGATCGCGTGAACGGCTGCAAGGCCGTGCTCGCGAAAAACCCCGGCATCAAGCTGCTGTCGAGCGACCAGGACGGCAAGGGCTCGCGCGAAGGCGGGATGAACGCGATGCAGGGCTACCTGACGCGCTTTCCGAAGCTCGACGGCGTGTTCACGATCAACGACCCGCAGGCGATCGGCAGCGATCTCGCGGCGAAGCAGCTGAATCGCCCGAACATCGTGATCACGTCGGTCGACGGCGCGCCGGACATCGAGGTGGCGCTGAAGTCCAACACGCTCGTGCAGGCGTCGTCGAGCCAGGACCCGTGGGCGATGGCGCAACAGGCCGTCAACGTCGGCTACGGGATCATGAACGGCCAGAAGCCGGCCAATCCGATGATCCTGATCGAGCCGACGCTCGTCACGCGCGACAACGTGAAGGGCTACAAGGGCTGGAGCAGCCCGCGCTGATCGCGCGACGCCACCCGCGATCCCGGGCGGTGCCGGGCCACGCCGCCGTATCGCCGCGCGCGGCGCCCGGCCCTGCCCGTCCGCTCACCTCAACCGCTGCACCGCCGCGCGACACGCCACGGCACAAAGTTTCGACATGACGACGACGTTCCCCCGCCTGATCGTATTCGGCGAAGCGCTGACCGATTTCATCCGCGACGACGCGCAGCACTGGCGCAGCGTCGCCGGCGGCTCGTGCTGGAACGTGGCGCGCGTCGGCGCGCGGCTCGGCGTGCCGACCGCCTTCGCCGGCACGGTCAGCCGCGACATCTTCGGCGACGAATTGATGCGCAGGAGCGCCGATGCCGGGCTCGACCCGCGCTTCATCCGGCAGGTCGATCGTGCGCCGCTGCTCGCGATGGTCGTGTCGAAACAGCCGCCCGATTACTTCTTCATCGGCGAAAACAGCGCCGATCTCGCGTTCGATCCCGCCGACTTGCCCGACGGCGCGCTCGACGCGGCCGAGATCGTGCACGTCGGCTCGCTCGGCGTCGTGCGCGAGCCGCTTGCATCGCGCCTGATCGACGTCGTGCAGGCTGCACGCGCCGCCGGCAAACGAATCTCGTTCGATCCGAACTATCGCGCGCCGATGGCCGCGCCGTCGTATCGCGCCACCCTGCGGCGGCTGGCAGGTCTCGCCGACTGGATCAAGGTCTCCGACGAAGATCTGCGCGGCCTGTTCCCCGAGCGCGACGAAGCCGCCGCGCTCGCGCAATTGCGCGCGTGGGCGCCCGATGCGAGCGTGCTCGTCACGCGCGGCGCGGCCGGCATGCAGCTCCTGCATCGCGATTCCGCGCTGTTCCAGCCGGCGTTCGCGACCGAGGTCGCCGATACCGTCGGCTGCGGCGACGCCAGCATCGGTGGCTGGCTCGCCAGCCAGCTCACGCGCCCCGGCGCATCGGCCGCCGATCATCTGCGCTATGCGGCCGCCTGCGCGGCGGTCGCCTGTGCGCATGCGGGCGCGTATGCGCCGACGGCTGCCGAGGTGGCAGAGGTGATGGCCCACCCCGCGACCGCCGAAGCGGCCGACGCCGCGCTATCGCACTAGGCGGCACCGGAACGCGCAGGACGGCGCGTTCGCCTCGCATCGTCACGCACCGCCCTGCGCGCCCTTCCCGCCATTACCGCGCGCCTGCAGCAGTTGCAGGCTCTCGTCGACACTCAGTTCGGACATCGCGTCGTCGCGCAGCGTCTCGTCGGCCGCGCGGCGCAGCGCATGCAGCGCGTGCTCCTTGAGCCGCACGATCGCAAACTGCAGCCCACGGGCCGCGCATTCGGCCGCGAACGTACGCAACGACTCGATCGTCGTGCCGTCCACGTCCGGCGTTTCCTCGAGACTCAGCAGCACGGTACGCGTATCGGGCGCGGCCTTCATCAGCGCACGCACGCGATTGAGCATCCGGTCCGCGTTCGCGAAGAACAGCTGCGCCTCGGGCCGCACGATCAGCACGCCGGGTACCGGCGTCGCATCGGCATGATTCGCGACGTCGACGAAGTCGTGCCCGTCGCGCAACCGGCCGAGCACGCTCACGTTCGGCTCCGACAACTTGCGCAGCGTCAGCAGCAGGCTCACGCCGATGGCCGCGAGCAGGCCGTGCAGCACGCCGAGCACGAGCACCGCGAGCAACGCGGCGATCACGACGAGCCGGTCGCGATGCCAGACCCAGTACGGCCGGAACACCGTCGGATGCAGCGAGTGGCTGACCGCAAAGATCACGATCGCCGCGAGCACGGGCTCCGGCGTGCGCGCAAGCTGCGGCAGCAGCAGCCACACGATCAGCGCGACCACGCCGGCCGCCCACAAGCCCGCGAAACGCGACCGCGCACCGGCCGCCTCGTTCGCGGACGTCGCCGAATAGCCGGCGCCGACCGGCATCCCGTGCAGCAGCCCCGACACGAGGTTCGCGCAGCCGAGGGCGACGAGGTCGCGGTTCGGCGACACGCTGTCGCCATGCTTCAGCGCGAAGTTGCGAATCGATCCGTACGACTCCGCATACAGGATCAGCATCAGCGCGAAAGCAAGTTCGACCGTCTGCATCCATGCATTGCGGTCGAGATGCGGCAGGCCGAATTCGATGTGCCGGAAATCGATGTGCCCGACGATCGCGATTCCGTAGTGCTGCCAGTCGACCATATACCCGGCCGCGATCGACAGCACGATCACGACCAGTGTCGCGGGCACGCGCGAGCGCCGGCCGAGCACGAACAGCAACGCGAGCGCGGTCGCGCCGAGCGCGACGCTCGCGAGGTTCGCATGCGGCGCGCCGGCGACGAGCTCGAGCGCGACATGCGGCGCGTCGCTGTGCTGCACGGAGATCGCGAGAATCTTCGGCAACTGCTTGATGACGATCGTCAGCGCCAGGCCGAACGTGAAACCGCGCAGGACCGGACGCGCGACGAAATCCGACATGCCGCCCAGTCGCGCGGCGCCCGCCAGGATGAACAGCACGCCGGTCATCGCGACGAGCGCGGCCGCCAGCGCGAGCTGCGCGGCAAGCGCCATCCCGGACTCGGCCAGCACGGTCGCGGCGAGCACGGCCGCCGACGACGACGTCGACGACACGATCGCAAAGCGACTGCTGCCGGTCAGCGCATAGACGACGAGCCCCGACAGCAGCGCGATGAGACCGGCCTGCGGCGGCAGGTTGGCGAGACCCGCGTACGCGACCGCCTCGGGAATCAGCAGCCCGGCGATCGATACGCCGGCCAGCGCATCGAGGCCGACGCGCTGCATGGGCGGCGAGGTTGCCGCATCGAGTGCAGCGAAATGCTCGGGATGCTGCGGGCCGGCATCCGGACGGGGTGGGACGGTCGTCATGAAGTGGCAGGCACCGGGCGCGTATCAGGGCTTGACGGCAATGACGCCCGACCAGCCGGGCAGATAGCGCGCGTCCTGCTCGTGCGCATGGCGCAGCGAGAGGTCGAGCGCCTTCGAGAAGTTCTTGCGGATCTGGTCGAGCGTCACGTGCTGGCGCAGGTAGTCGGCCCACAGGAATTCGCTGAACGGCGTCGCATCCTTCGCGTAGCCGCCGGCCGTGCGCAGCTCGCCCGCAAGGCTCCGGTACGGATCGTCCTCGAGCCCCGTCAGCGCCTTCGGCAGATGCGCGTAGTCGCGACGCGAACCGTCCGCGCCGAACGGATGCACCCACTGGTTGTGTTCCATCATCCGCCAGAAGATCGTGTCGTCGAGCCAGGACAGATCCTTCAGCAGCATCGCGTTCACACGCGTCTCCCCTTCCTCGATCAGCGCGAGGCCGAGGTGGTGATGATCGGTGATGTAGTGCAGCCCGCCCGGGCCGAGGACGGCCGGAAACCAGTGCGACTCGATCGCGGCCTTGCGCGCGCGCTTGTCGAGCGTCTTCCAGTGCTTGCGCTTCGCTTTCACTTCGCGATAGCCGACCGTCATTTGTGTCGGACGCAGTGCGTCGAGCCGGACGGGAATGAGATGAACATCGTTGCCGAGCGCCATGGTCGTACCCCATGTTACGAATTTCCGGCAACGATACTCCTGATCTGACGAGCCGTTAATACGTCACGGCCTCGATATGCCTGTGCTTGACCATCTCTGACAACCGGACGCAACACTATGCACGCAGGTCGTCGCGCTCGAGACGGTGGCGCACGTAAGGAATCCCGTCGTGAACGACGCTCACGCGGCGCATCCCGAGCTTGCGTGCGACGTTCAGCGAACCCGTGTTCGCCTCGGCGATATCGGCGATCACGCGCGGCAGCCGCACGGTGTCGAACGCATGACGCACGACGGCCGCGGCAGCCTCGCATGCGATGCCGCGCCCCCACGCCGCGCGCATGAGCCGCCAGCCGATCTCGACGTCGCGCGCGCCGCCCGCATAGTCGGGAATCAGCAGGATCCATCCGACGAACGCATCGGGCGCGGCCTTCTCGAAGATCGACCAGTAGCCGAGGCCCGGCGGATACGCGCGCGTGATCCGATGCGTGACGAAGCGGCGATGTTCGTCCGGGTCGTGCCACGGGCCCGCGATGTAGCGCGTGACCTCGGGATCGCGATCCATCTCGATGCTCGCGTCGAGATCGGCCAGCACGCGCGGGCGCAGCCACAACCGCCCGGTCTCCAGGACGGGCAACGCGGCAACGGATGGTTCGGTCATCGGGACTCCTGATTCGGTGGCGATGCGCGTCGCGCACATTACATGACTGATACAAAAAGCCTTCCGGAATGATACAGACGCCTGTCGCCTGTCTCGCGCACGCTCATTTCCGTTTTCTCAACAATCCATTTCATAGGGATTATTCCCGATTCGCGGTTATCGCACCCCACGTCGCACGGAGCCGCGGCCTACACTCGATCCATGCCCCCGCACCGCGCGCAAGCCGGGCCGGCATCCGCCAGCGGATCGTGAGCGCGCAAGCCTACGAGGAGACCTCGGACATGAGCTGGACCCGCGAACAACGCAACGTCACGATCGCCGCCTACCTGGGCTGGACACTCGACGCGTTCGATTTTTTCCTGATGGTCTTCGTGCTGAAGGACATCGCCGCCGAATTCGCGTCGACGATTCCCGCGGTCGCGTTCGCGCTGACGCTCACGCTCGCGATGCGCCCGATCGGCGCGCTGATCTTCGGCCGGCTCGCCGACCGCTTCGGCCGCCGTCCGACGCTGATGGTCAACATCGCGTGCTATTCGCTGCTCGAACTCGCGTCGGGCTTCGCGCCGAGCCTCGCCGCGCTGCTGGCGCTGCGCGCGCTGTTCGGCATCGCGATGGGCGGTGAATGGGGCGTCGGCTCCGCGCTGACGATGGAAACCGTGCCGACCCACGCGCGCGGCTTCGTGTCGGGCTTGCTGCAGGCCGGCTATCCGAGCGGCTACCTGCTCGCGTCCGTCGTGTTCGGCCTGTTCTACCAGTACATCGGCTGGCGCGGCATGTTCATGGTCGGCGTGCTGCCCGCGCTGCTCGTGCTGTATGTGCGCACGCACGTGCCCGAATCGCCGGCCTGGAAGCAGATGGAAAAGCGTCCGCGGCCGAGTCTCGCGACCACGATCCAGCAGAACTGGAAACTCACGATCTACGCGATCGTGCTGATGACCGCGTTCAACTTCTTCTCGCACGGCACGCAGGACCTCTACCCCACCTTCCTGCGCGAACAGCATCACTTCGATCCGCATACCGTGTCGTGGATCACGATCGTGCTGAACATCGGCGCGATCGTCGGCGGCCTGTCGTTCGGCGCGATCTCGGAGAAGATCGGCCGGCGTCGCGCGATCTTCGTCGCCGCGCTGATCGCGCTGCCGGTGCTGCCGCTGTGGGCGTTCTCGAGCGGCCCGGTCGCGCTCGCCGCCGGCGCGTTCCTGATGCAGATCTCCGTACAGGGTGCGTGGGGCGTGATCCCCGTCCACCTGAACGAGATCTCGCCCGACGAGATTCGTGCGACGTTCCCCGGCGTCGTCTACCAGCTCGGCAACCTGCTCGCGTCCGGCAACGCGACGATGCAGGCGTCGCTCGCGGTTTCCCAGGGCAACAACTACGGTTTCGCGCTGGCGCTCGTGGCCGGCATCGTGGCCGTCGTGATCGCCGTGCTGATCCTGTTCAGCCGCGAACGGCGCGGCATCGACATGACGCAATCGGTCAATACGCGTAGCACCGTCGGCTGAGCCCGCGCATTGCCGCATCGCACCATCGCGCGCGCCCCATCCCCGCCGGGGCCGCGCGACAGACTTTCCGCATTCGCACATCGAACTAGAGGAATTTGTCCAGATTCCGCGCTTGCCCGCGCCGCCCGCGTTTTTTTATCTTAATAAAAACGGCTGTTTGAATCAGATAATCAAATCACCTGTTCGCGGCCGGGCGACCGGCATTGGGAGGCGGGACATGGCAGTCAGTCAGGAGGGGCGACCGTCGGCGGGACGGCCGTCCGGGACGCGGTCATCCGGCAATCGGCAGACCGGCGGGACGAAGGCGCGCATTCTCGATGCGGCCGAGGACCTGTTCATCGAACATGGCTTCGAAGCGATGTCGATGCGGCAGATCACGTCGCGCGCGGCGGTGAACCTCGCCGCGGTCAACTACCACTTCGGCAGCAAGGAAGCGTTGATCCACGCGATGCTGTCGCGTCGGCTCGATCAGCTCAACCAGGAACGTCTCGGCATCCTCGACCGCTTCGATGCGCAGCTCGGTGCACACATCACCTGCGAGCACGTGCTCGGCGCGATGTTCATTCCCGCGCTGAAGGCGTCGCGCGACCCCGAGCGCGGCGGCCCCGCGTTCCTGCGGCTGATCGGCCGCGCGTATACCGACCCGTCGCCGTTCGTGCGCAACTTCCTGACCGCGCACTACGCGAGCGTCGCGGGCCGCTTCTTCGACGCATTCCAGCGCGCGCTGCCACACCTGCCGCGCACGGAGCTCGGCTGGCGGCTGCACTTCGCGATCGGTGCGCTGTCCGGCGCGCTGGCCGGTGCCGAAACCGAAAGCCTCATCGACGAATTCTCGCAAGGCCGCACGATGAACGACGTGCAGATGATCGCGCGGTTGTCCTCGCTGATCGTCGCCGCGCTGAAGGCGCCGATGCCAGACAGCGCGCAGCTGTCGATCTTCGCGGCCGTGCTCGACGATGCGGGTGCGAGCGAGGCGTTCGGGCTGCCCTCGAGCGCGCCGGCCGCCGATCCGGCGACGGTGCATTCGGCGAGCTGATCGCACGAGGCCGCGCAGGCGGCGATTCACGATTTTGGCGGCCCGGGCCGGCGTTGACACGCTGGCCCGGGCCGAACGAATGTCATGCGGCGGGAGCCAAGTCTGGCTTGCGCTCGTCGACGAAAAAGCATGGGACGAGAGTTAGCGCTGAAGCGTCACCTCTCGCCGACCGCGAAGCATGGGACGAGCCTAAGCGCTGAAGCGCTAACGCTCGTCGACCGCAAAGCATGGGACGAGCCTAAGCGCTGAAGCGCTAACGCTCGTCGACACCGGAGACACATCATGTCCTCATCCGCAGCAACCGCAGCGGCCCAACTCCCGCCGAACACCGACGGCATCTGGTACGCCTCGTATCCGCCCGGCGTGCCGCACGAAATCGACGTCACGCAATACGCATCGCTCGTGCAATTCTTCGACGAATGCACCTCGCGCTTCGCCGAGCGCGTCGCCTACGTAAGCGCAGGCGCGTCGATGACCTATCGCACGCTCGCGCAAAAAGTCGATGCGTTCGCGTCGTATCTGCAAAGCACCGGCGTGAAGCCGGGCGACCGCGTCGCCATCATGCTGCCGAATACGTTCCAGTACCCGGTCGCGCTGTTCGGGACGCTGAAGGCCGGCGCGATCGTCGTCAACGTCAACCCGCTCTATACAGCGCGCGAACTCGCGCACCAACTGAAGGACAGCGGCGCGCAGACGATCGTCGTATTCGAGAACTTCGCGCGCACGCTGCAGGACGCGTTGCCGGAAACGCAGGTGAAGAACATCGTCGTCACCGCGCTCGGCGACCTGCTCGCCGACGGCTTCAATGCAAAAGGACGCCTGATCAATTTCGTGCTGAAGCACGTGAAGAAGCTCGTGCCGGCCTACAGCCTGCCGCAGGCGATCCGGCTGCGCGCCGCCCTCGCGCTCGGCGCACGCGGCAAACCGCAACCGGTGCAGACGACGCGCGACGATCTCGCGTTCCTGCAATACACGGGCGGCACGACCGGCGTCGCGAAAGGCGCGATGCTCACGCACGGCAACCTGATCGCGAACCTGCTGCAGGCCAAGGCGTGGATCGCCGACCAGGTCTCGGGCGACGTCGAGACCGTGCTGACGCCGCTGCCGCTTTATCACATCTATTCGCTGACGGTGAACGCGTTCATCTTCATGGGGCTCGGCGGGCGCAACATCCTGATCGCGAATCCGCGCGACATGAACATGGTGATGAAGATCATCCGCAACGAAACGTTCACCGGAATCACCGGGATCAACACGCTGTACAACGCGTTCCTCGACAACGAGGAATTCCGCAAGCGCGACTTCTCGAAGCTCAAGCTCGCGATGGCGGGCGGCATGGCGATGCAGCGCGCGGTCGCGGAGCGCTTTCAGGCGGTCACGGGGCGGCCGGTCGTCGAAGGCTACGGGCTCACCGAATGCTCGCCGATCGTCACGATGAATCCGGTGGATCTGACCGACATGGCCGCGTTCAGCGGCTCGATCGGCCTGCCCGCCCCGTCGACGCTCGTGCGCTTCCGGCGCGAGGACGGCACCTGGGCCGCCGTCGGCGAGCCGGGCGAGCTGTGCGTGCACGGCCCGCAGGTGATGCGCGGCTACTGGCAGCGGCCCGACGAGACCGCGAAGGTGATCGACGCCGACGGCTGGCTCGGCACCGGCGACATCGGCGTGATGGACGAGCGCGGCTTCATTCGCCTGATCGACCGCAAGAAGGACATGATCCTCGTCTCGGGCTTCAACGTGTATCCGAACGAGATCGAGGAAGTGCTGGTCATGCATCCGGGCATCAGCGAAGCCGCCGCGATCGGCATCCCGGACGAAGTCCAGGGCGAACGGATCAAGGTCTTCGTCGTGCGCCGCGACCCGACGCTGACGGTCGACGACGTGCTCGCCCATTGCCGCAAGAACCTGACCGGCTACAAGATGCCCAAGTTCGTCGAATTCCGCGACGCGCTGCCGCAGACGAACGTCGGCAAGATCCTGCGCCGCGCGCTGCGCGACGAGGAACTCGCCAAGCTCAAGGCCGCGAAGCAAGGCTGAACGATCCATCGCCCCGGAGACGCTGTCGATGAACGAAGGAACGAAGCGCCGCACGCGGCACGCGGCCGCGGCCGTCGCGTGCTTGCTGTCGCTCGCGCAAGCCGGCCTGCATGCGCAGGAA
Organism: Burkholderia sp. RF7-non_BP4; assembly: GCF_001521935.1. Lineage (NCBI taxonomy): Bacteria > Pseudomonadati > Pseudomonadota > Betaproteobacteria > Burkholderiales > Burkholderiaceae > Burkholderia > Burkholderia sp. RF7-non_BP4. The sequence continues at coordinate 29,221 of NZ_LOTA01000062.1, forward strand.
ACCGCCGCCGCCGCGAGCGCGGCCCAGGAGGCCGCACTGCCGGCGGACCTGGCGAAGGTCACGCGCGAGCCGGTCGCGCAGCAGGCGCGCTGGCTGCGCACGGCCGCACAGCGCGGCGCGCTCGCACAACTTGACGACGCGACGCTCACGGCGTTGTTCAAGACCCTCGATCCGCTCGCCGTCCCGCTCTATATCCGCAACGGTCCCAATGGCTATCCGTCGTACCAGTTCACGATGGTGCGCCAGGAGCGCATCAGCGGAAAATGGTCCGACACGCCCGACCGCATGCTCGTGAAGACGACCCGCGAACCGTTGCGGGTGTATGCGAAATGGCTGCCGGGCGGCGCGCATGCCGGACAGGAGACGATCTACGACACGACCCAGCGCAAGGACGAGATGTACGGCCATCTCGGCGGCCTGCTCGGCAAGATTCCGCTGTGGACGGCGCTCGACGGCGCACTCGCACGCGCACAGTCGAATCACCAGGTGAAGGATCTCGGCACCGAGTTCATCACGAACCTGTACCTGACCGAAGGAAAGAAATACCAGGAAGCCGGCGTGCAGCGGCCGACGCAGGTGGAAGCGAAGACGATCGGCGGCGTGCGCGTCGTCGCGCTCACGTACGAGACGCCGACCGGCCGCCCGCAGTTCTATGCGAAGAAGGAAACCCTCGGGCTCGACCTGCACGCGCCGTACTTCAGGACCGTCGAATCGTATGACAACGACGGCAAGATCTTCGAACGGATCGTCATCGAGAAAATCGCGCCGGTGACGCTCGACGAATCCGCGTTCGACCCGAAGAATCCGGATTACGCGTTCTGAACGTCACCGGCGCCGCGCAGGTCGCGCTCAATCGTCGTCATCGTCGTGATGCTTGCGCCAATGCTTGTAATAGTGCTTGCGCCATTTCCGGTAACCGTCGTCGTCCTCTTCGCCGTAGTAGCCGTATCCGTAACCCGGATAGGCGACCACCGCCGGCTGCGGCGCCACATAGACCGGTGCCGGCTCGACATAGACCGGCGCGACCGGCACGCCGATGCCCACCGACAGGTCGACGTGTCCCGCCATTGCACTGCCGGAAGCGAGCAACGCCACACTCCCGATCCACACCGCCAATCCCCTCTTGTTCATGTTCCCCTTCCCGGATCCGCCGGCCAGCCCGGCACGCGCGTCGAATGTAATCGCGCCGCGCACCGCCAGGTGCTACGCCGTTGCGAGAGTCGTAACGCGACGTAACGAAACGGCATTAGCCATTCGACCGAATCGCGAAAATGCACGGGAACGTCTATAGTGGGTTACGGTTCGACACAATCGCGACTGCGCACTGGTGGAACGAACAGGGTAAAATCCCGCCAAACACTTGGTGGGCAACCACGCCACACACGCACAACATATTCTCTGACGCAGGCTCCTGCCGCACCTCAATGGCCAATCCCGCAGAATCCCATCCGCAAAACGACTTCATCAATTCGGCGCGCAAGGAACGTAAGCGTGTTGAAATCTATCTCGTCAACGGCATTCGTCTGACGGGGTGTATCGAGTCGTTCGACCAGTACCTGGTGATGCTGCGCACCCCCGTGGGTCTGCAAGGCATCTACAAGCGTGCGATTTCCACGATCCAGCTCGACACGGGCGGCTCGCGCCCGGGCGGCGGCGGCCCCCGCGGCCCGCGTACCGGCGGTCGGCCGGGCGGCCGCGAAGGCGGCGGCCACAGCCCGTACGGCTCGCACGGCGGCGCCCGCGAATCGCGCGGCGACGGCGGCGGCTACGGTTCGCGCGAACCGCGTGAAGGCTACGGCTCGCGCGAACCGCGCGAGGGTTATGGCGCGCCGCGCGAACCCCGCGAAGGCTACAGCGCCCCGCGCGAAAGCTACGGCGCACCGCGCGACGCCGGCGACGCATCGGGCAACACGTCGCCGTCCGACGCACGCGGCGGCAACGGGCCGGTGATCGTCACGCGCCGCCGGCGAATCGTGCCGGACGGCCAGTAAAACGAAAGGGCAAGCCAAGCGGCTTGCCTTTTTTCTGGTGGGTCGGCGCGGCATGTCGCCGCACCGGCCGTGCCGTGATCGCTCAGTGCGCCGTCGTCGGCAAGCCTGCGTCGGCCTCGCGCTGCAGCGAACGCACCTGCTGCTGCAATGCGCGCAGTTGCGACTGAAGCTGCACCTGCTGCGCCTGCAACGCCGCCGTTTCGGTGCGGACGCTCTTCTGGCGATCCGCGACCGCTGCCTGCTGCTCGCGTGCGATCGAGATGTCCGCCTGCAGACGCCGCGCCCGTTCCTGCGTGACTTCGATCTGCCGGTCCATCTGCGCCTTTTGCGATTCCAGCTTCGCCGCACGCAGTTCGTTGACGGCCAGCCGTTCCGCCTGACGCGAGAAATCGCGATAGATCGTCTCGGCCCGCGTTTCGTCGTAAGTCTTGATCACCCGCCAGAACGCCTTCTGCTGGAACAGCGCGACGAAATAGGAACCGTCCTTCACGCTGAACAGCAGGCTCGCGCCGTAGCTGCCGTTATAGCTGGTGCGCATTTCCGTCAGCGAATGCGCCTGGATCTGGCGCTGCAGTTCGTCGACCGTGCTCTGCCCGGTCGTCTCGCCCGCCTGCGGCTGTACCGACGTCTGAACCTGCTGATCGATTACCGGAATCGCCGCCACAGGCGCCGACGCCTGCTGCACCGCCGGCGATGCATTGCCGGCCAACCCCTGCGCGAACGCGTCCTGCATGCCTCCCATCATGGCGAGCAACACACACGCCCGCCCCAACCCCGTCATATGGCTCATGAATTTCGATTCCCCGCCCGTGTCGTTGTAATTCAGCGCGATTTTATCTCATTAATTATTCGCTTTCGCGAGTCTCGGGCTCTTCATCGAATATCTGATACTTGCGCATCTTTTCCCACAGGACTTTCCGGCTGATGCCGAGCTGCTGCGCCGTATCCTGACGCCGCCAACCGTTTGCGTCGAGGGCGGCGATCACGCGGCTGCGCTCGTTCATGTCCCACTTGCTGCGGTCGACGAAGACCTCTGCCGCACTCTCCACCGGCACCGGCTGCGCCGAATTGCGTGCATGCGCGACCAGCCGCTGCAGTCGCGCGGCATCCCAGCCGCCCGTTTGCCGCACCGTCACCCCGACGCGCTCCGCAAGGTTGCGCAGTTCGCGCACGTTGCCGGGGAAATAGCTGTCCGCTACCGCGTCCGCGAGCCAGTAAGGCAGGTCGGACAATTGCGCGAGCCGCTCGTCGCCCACCACCTCCGCGACGAACGACTTGAACAGCGCGATCTTGTCGACCGCGCCCCGCTCTTCCAGCGACGGAATGCTCAGCTCGATCACCGCGAGCCGATAGTAAAGATCCGCGCGGAACAGGCCATCCTTCACGAGCTGCGGCAGCTTCTTGTTGCTGGCCGCGACGAGACGGAAATCGACCTTGATCGGCGTCGTCGCGCCGACCCGCAGCACGGCGCCGTCCTCCAGCACGCGCAGCAGCTTGACCTGCTGGTACAAAGGCAGGTCGCCGACTTCATCGAGGAACAACGTGCCGCCCGCCGCCTGCTCGAAATAGCCTTTATGCGCAACAACCGCGCCGGTGAACGAGCCTTTCGCGTGCCCGAAGAACAGCGATTCGAACAGGCCGTCCGGAATCGCGCCGCAGTTGACCGGCACGAATTCGCCGGTCCGGTAGCGCGAATGCTTTTCGTGGAGCAATTGCGCGATACGTTCCTTGCCGACGCCGGTTTCGCCGTGCAGCAACACGTTGGTGTCGCAGTCGGCGAACGTATCGACCTCGTGCAGCAGCGCCTGCATCGACTCCGAGTGCGCGACGAGTTCGGACGGCTGCAGCGTATCGGCCGCGTGCGCGCGCAGCTGCGTGACGAGCTTGCCGATCATCCCGCGCAGTTCGGCACAGGTGAAGTCGAGCGGCAGGATGTGCGAATAGTCGGGCGGATACTGCGACGCGTCGTGGTCGCGCGCCGCGCCGACCCAGACGACCGGCATGCCGATGTTGGCCTGCCAGTCGCGCAGGAATGCCGCGCCGGTTTCGATCATCGTCACGCTGATGATCGCGAGCGACGGCCGCAACGCGGCGCGCTCCGGCGAGATTTCCGCATTGTCGGCGCGGATCACTTCGACGTCGAAGCTCGCCATGCAGCGGGCAACGCGGTCGACGATGTCCGCCTTGCCTTCCCAGACGTACAGGTCGAGTTCTGCGATTGCGGAGGTGGTTCTCATGATTCAGGTGCGGCTACGGTTATTGACGAGTGATGCGGCACTGCGGGTCAGGCGCGGGGCATGGGCCGAAGCGCTGCCCGCGCTCCCGACGCAAGTGGACGCCGCGGTTTTCATTGCACGAGCATCGGATTGCCGCATTTGATCGAGTCCGGTGTATTTGTGACATAAGCGTTCCCCAGACTCAAGCCGAGCAAGCCGGTGACCGAAGTCAGCAGCGAATCGATCGGTTGCAGCAGGAGCGGAACGAGTGTGCTCGCCAGTGCGGTCAGAAGCGGGCCGGTGATGAGGCTCACCACCGGATTCAATATACCGGCCAGCAATCCTGCCAGACTGCCCTGTGGGGCAGACAGTGACAGCGTCAGACCACCGTTGGCGATACCCTGAACCGCGGGCGACAGGAACTGATCGGTTCCCACGGAAAGCATGTACGGCGATGCCGGACTCGGCGACGCGGATGATCCAGGCCCAGGATAGGTGAACACCAGCGACGTCGGATTTTGATTGGCGACCGGAACCGTCAACTGGCCGGGCTGCAAATTGACGTTGACCGAGATGTCGTTCACGTTGAGGAGCCCGAGCGTGGCGACGCTGAGCAACGTTGTCAGCGCCGATGTCAAGCCGCCGAGGTTGAGCAGATTCAGCAGGCTCTGCAAGTTGACGGACACCAACGTGATCGGCGATGCGCCGCCGTTCGGAACATAACCGCTGGACGCATTGAGGTTGATCGGCGTATTCGCCGTCCCACCGATATAGACGGCGACCACGCCGGTCTGCACGTTCACCGTCGCGCTCTTCGTGCCGTTCGCGGAACAGGTGACGGAGGCGAGCCCGGCCTTCGCCGGCGCGACATACGCGGTAATCGGCAGTCGCACGGCGGCCAGCGGCGTCGCATTGCCTGACGGACAGGTGCCTCCCGGATAGACAAGGGATCCGTTCGAGCACGTCGACAGCAGCGATATCGACGTATTCAGGAATACGTTCCCCTGCGCTGTCGACGTATTGGTCAAGCAATTCGACGTCCCGCAATTCGACGGTCCGGGCGGCCCGCTTGCGGTGGCCGGCGGCGTTCCGGCGAGAGATACGGAACCCGACACCGTCGCGTTCAGCAGCGGCGCGAGCGCGGTCGGCGTCTGGACCGTGATGCTCGGGATGGCAACGGCATTCGTGCCGTTCGCGACCTGTAGCGCGGTCGACAACAGTCCGAGCGCGTTGACGCTGGCGTCGACTGCAGAGCTGCCGTTGGCCACCGCGGCCGAAACCAGCTGGTTAAGCGCGATCTGCGGCCCGCCGCAGACACTGCCGGAACAAAGCGCGACGACGATCGCATTCAGCACGTTCAGGTTCGCGCCCACCAGGTTCTGTTGGGTCGCCGCCTGCACCACCGCGTTGGCCAACTGACCAAGGGTCACGGAGCCGTTCAGTACGGCCGTGCTCGAGCCGACCGGCAGATTGGCGAGAATGCCCGCCAGCTTCAGGTTGACCTGCGCCAGCCCCTGGTAATCGACAGCGTTGAGGCTCAACGTTTTGGGCGAACCGGTCAGCGTCTGGAGCAATTGATTGGCCAGCCCGCCATTCAATGCGGCGAGCGACGTGGTCAGCGTAAAGGTATCGGTCGGCGTGCTCTTCGCCATGGCCGACGCACCGATCGACTTTCCGCCGCGGAAAAAGCCTGTCACCGGTTCGGAAACGCTCACGCACACGGCGTTGGCCGACTGTCCGGTCGTTGATCCGGCCGGCCCTGCCGACAAGCCGCCGCATTGACCGTTCATCGGGTCGCCCGCGGTCGGCGTAAACAGCGCGGCACCGCCGCTGGTTTGAGGCGCAGTCCACACGCCGCACGTCACGGATATGGTGGCGTTTGCCGGTACGGAATTCGCCGAAGGGCTCGCGACCTGCTGGGCCGCCGTCTTCGCCGCCGAACAGGTCGTATCCGCGCTGGCTTTCATGACCGACGACAGCGCGGCCAGATCGGCAGCCGCCTGCATATGGCGTCGTTCGGAATAAAAGCGGCCGATGTCGATCCCGCTGAGTACGATGACGGCAACCGACAGCCAGATCGCCGCCATGATCGCGATGGAGCCGCGCTGACGCTGCCCCGCCGGCCCGTCAGTACCGTGTCGCCGCCCCACCCGTGATTGATCCGCGCGCATCGCCATTTCGCTTACTGCGCGCCCTGTCCGTTACCCGACATGCCACCTGACGAACCGAGCTGCGTGCTCATCGACTCAGGAATCTTGTTCTTGAATGAATCGAGATAACGCTGGTAGATCAACGACGCGACGTCGCCAAGCAACGGTTGCGTCGGCGCTGCCGCCCGATTTTCGCCCTGCATCGTGAGCCAGTCCCTGGTCGAGCGCCCCACGTCGGACGCCACCGGTGCCGCATCCTGTTGTGCGTATGCGGTGACGGTTCCCAGCGCCATGCAGGCAACCGCCGCCAGCATCGCAACGCGCCCCGCACGCATGTTCCGACGATCATTGTTGTTCATGTCGTTCCCCCGCCTGTTCGTTCTGTTCATTGTGCAAACCGTTGCAGCAGCGGCACGGTCTGGTCATAGCCGAAATTGTTTGCCATCGGCGTGATCGGCGCGGTCGCGGCGTGCCGCGACACCACCGGCGGCGTCGCGACCGCACGCTGCTGTGCACGCGCCGCGGCCGTAATCCTTGCGGCATCGCCAAGAATGTCCTTGCGGATATCCGCCGGTAGACGCTGCTGATTCATCAGTCGCTGCGCATCCTGCGTGCGCCCGGACGCGAGCAGATACAGTGCGAGGTTACTGACGATCTTCGGATTGCGTTGATCCAGTTCCGCTGCCTTCATCAACGGCACCCGCGCGCCGACCACATCGCCGTTACGCAATTTCGCATAAGCGAGATCGGACAGCAGCGACGCGTCGGTCGGCGCAAGCTCCGACGCCTGCGCCAGTGCCTGTACAGCCAGACCGAAATCGCCGGCCGCACCGGCGATCAACCCCAGCCCGCGGTAACCACGCGACGCGAGCGGCGTCTTCAGCAACTGCGTATACGCTGCCGCGCCGGCAGCCGGCTGGTCGGTCATCCGCAGCGCGTCCGCGCGCAGCAGAATCGTGTCCGGCGACACGCCGTAGGCCTTGTCGTAAGCGTCGATGTGCGCGAGCGACGCGTAATAGAGTCCCTGCGCCTGCATCCGCTGGATCAGACCGAGATACATCGCAGGCGTATCCGGCACCGCCTGCTTCTGGTCGGCCGCCTGAATCAGCGCCGCGCGTTCTGCCTGCGCGTTCACGCCGTACCCGCCCTCCTTGGTCGCACATGCGCCGAGCAGCGCCACCACCGCCACCACGCCAGCGTGCCTCGCCATTCCGCCGATCCGCTTCATCGTCTTTCCTTCCGTCCGTCAATGATGATGCGCCGTCAGCGCACGCATCACGGCCAACAACCCCGGTCCGGCCGTCACGATCAGCAGTGCAGGCAGCAATGTCACCACCATCACACCGGTCATCTTTACGGTCAGCCGACCGATCCGGTCGCGCAGCATCGCGCGGCGCGTTTCCCGCAGCCGGTCGCCGAACTGCTTGAGCGGCTCCTGAACCGCGCCGCCGTGCTTGTCGACCTGCACCATCAGCCGCGCAATCGCGCGCAAGTCCTCGTTGTCGAATCCGCTCGACAATCGTTGCATCGACTGCTCGCGCGTGCGGCCCGCTGCGAATTGACGCTGCGCGATCCCAACCTCCGACGACAGCACCGGCATCATCCCGCGGAAATCGTTCGTCACGACCTGCAGGCTCTGATCCAGTGACAATCCAACGCCCTGCAACAAGCGCAGCATGTCGACGAGCAACGGCAGCTCGTCGATGACACTCTGGCGCCGCGCGGCGGCACGACGCTGCAGGTAGAGCTTCGGCAGCATGAAACCGAACCCGAATGCGGCGAACATGCCGATCATCCAGAATCCTCTCGTCGTTCGTCCGCTCGCGAATATCGCGAACAGCAACGGCAACGCGATCCCGCATGCAATTCGCGCGATCAGGAACAGCCCGCGCGTACGCGCGTCGACGTAACCGCATTGCTCGAGCAGACGACGGTCCTCTTCCGCGACGATGTGCTTGCCGAACCCGGTATCGAGCCAGCGCATCCCTGTTGCCGAGAATCGCGCAAGCATGCGCTCGATGCGCTCGCGCCCGCGCGTATCCGGTTTCGCGGACGGAACCTCGTCCGCCGCGGTCCGCGCCTTGGCTGCCTCCAGCGCCGCCATGCGCTGATCGAGCGCATCGGCCAGCGCACGTTCTGCACGCGACGCGGCACTCGCACGCAACAGCGCGATCATTCCAAACAACAGCACGCCCAGCGCGCCAAGTGCCAGTGCGACCGATCCGATCTGAGTTGCTGTCATCGCATCACCTGAGTCGAGCCATTCGATACAGCCATACGCTGCCCGCAACCTGCGCCAGGAACGCGAACATGAGGAGCATTTGCCCGCTCGGATCGTTCCACATCCCTTCCAGGTATTTCGGGTTGGTCATCACGACAAAGCTGCCGATCCCGATCGGCAACATCACGAGCACGAATGCCGACAGCCGCGTTTCCGCCGACATCGCCGTCAGCTCGCGCTCCGCTTGCTCGAGGTCGCGCATGAAGACGGCCATCCGCTCCAGCATGACGTCCGCGCGACCGCCGTACTTGACCGACAACCGCAGTACCGAGCCGAGCAATTCGAACTCCTCGGTCCGGTAGATCTTGGCGATGTGAAGCATCGCGCGATCGATCTCGACACCCGAGCGCAGCATCCGGGACACGTGATCGAGACACCCCCGCAGCGGCTCCTCCGTCGTCAGCAGCGCTGCCTGGAATGCGGCCGGCACGCTGTTGCCGAGCGTCACCAGTCGCACGATCCCGTCGAGAAACGACGGGATCTGCCGGACGATTTTCAGTCGCCGCTTCTGGATTCGCGACGTGAGCCAGACGCCGAAGATCGCGCCGCCGCACGCAAGCGCCGCGAAACACGCAAGCACGCCGCCGCGGCTGCCCGCGATTGCCGCCACCGCGGCGAGAGCGGCCAGCGCGACGATCGCCTTGCCGCGCGCGCCTTCGATCCCCGCACGGTTCACGAGGTTGGTCAGATACTCCGTTGCGAGCGCATACCAGTGCGCCCAGAACGCACGAGACGCGGCATTGTGCGCGCCACCGGACGACGACACGGCCCGCGACGCGGCGGATGCCGCCGATCGTGCAGCCGGTGCCGCCACGCGCACGCCGGGTTCGAGCCGACTGTCGATGAAGCGCTTCGCATCGGTGCGCACGCGCCGGGTTTCCGCATGTCGCCACAGCATCAGTGCCGATGCCACGCACAGCATCGCGACCGCGAGCACCCAGATCATCGCGCTATACATTGAAGCCCCCGCCGCGGCCGAAACCGCCGCCACCAAAGCCGCCACCGAAACCGCCACCGCCCATCGCGCCGTTCGTCAGCGTCTGGCGGAAGCGCGCGAGCTTCGGCGAATGCGGATGGATGCCGAGCGATTCCCAGTGATCGACTTCCTCGCCTTCCGGCGTCACGCGCGCTTCGTAGCGATACAGCTCCTGCGTCGCGATGATGTTGTCGGACAGCCCGGTCACCTCGGTGATCGACAGAATCCGGCGGCGTCCATTCGACAGCCGGCCGATCTGCACGATGAAATCGATCGCGTTCGCGATCTGGCGACGCAAGCTCGACTCGGTCCCCTGGAAGCCGGCGAACCCGGCGAGCATCTCGAGACGGTACAGGCACTCGCGCGGCGAGCTCGCGTGCACGGTGCCCATCGAGCCGTCGTGGCCCGTGTTCATCGCCTGCAGCATTTCGAGCACTTCACCGCCGCGCACTTCGCCGACGATGATCCGGTCCGGGCGCATCCGCAACGTGTTGCGCAGCAGGTCGCGAATCGTCACGACACCGCTGCCGTCGAACCCGCCGGGGCGGCTTTCGAGCCGCACGACGTGCGGGTGGTTCAGCGACAGCTCCGCCGTATCCTCGATCGTCACGACGCGCTCGGCCTCCGGAATGTGGAATGCGAGCGCGTTGAGCAGCGACGTCTTGCCCGAACTCGTGCCGCCCGACACGAGCACGTTGCAGCGTGCCTCGACCGCCGCCTCGAGCAGCGCGCCGATCTCGTCGTTGTACGTGCCGTTGCCGAGCAGGTCCGAGGGCTTGAGCGGATCCTTGCGGAATTTGCGGATCGACACGATCGGTCCGTCGATCGACAGCGGCTCGATCACGACGTTCACGCGGCCGCCATCGGGCAGTCGCGCGTCGACCATCGGGTTCGATTCGTCGAGACGACGCCCGATCGGCGCGAGGATCCGGCGCACGATCCGCAGCAAGTGCGCGTTATCGGTGAAACGCACCGGCAGCTTCGCGAGAATCCCGTGCCGCGACACGTACACGTCGTTGTAGCCGTTGATCAGGATGTCCTCGACCGCCGGATCCGCGAGCAGGTCCTCGATCGGCCCGAAGCCGGCGAGTTCCTTCGTCAGCGCCTCGGCGATCGCCCGCACCTCGTTCTCGTTGAGCGGAATGCGGCGCAGGCGGACGAAGCTGTCGATCTCGAGATCGACGAACTGATTGATCGCCTGGCGCGACCATCGGCCGAACTCGGCGCCCAGTTCCTCGATACGCGTCAGCAGATGCTCGTGCGCCGCATTCTTGATGTCGTGGAATTGCTGCGTCTGGGAGAACGGCGCTGCGCCGTCGGCGAATTGAATGTCGTGTGCCATCGGTTATGACCGCTTGGACGAGGGTTGAATGAAGCGTTTGAGCGCCGACAGGCCGGGCGCCGCGCGCGACGCGCCCGCCACGCCCGATACGCCGGGCAGCCGCGTGGCGAGGGATTCGAGCGCGCGCACATACGGATCGCGCTCCGCCGCGTCGATGATGAGCCGCCCCTGGTTTGCCGCATGGCCGATCGCGACGCGACGTGCCGGCAAGGTGCCGACCAGCGACAACCCGAGACGCTCGGCGATCTGTCCGGGCATCAGGTCCAGCGCGGAATCGTACTGGTTGACCACGAGCTTGACGCGATCGGTATCGACGCCCGCATCGCGCAGCCCGGTGAGCAGGTCGGCGGCCGAAACGATCGACGCGACGCCCTGATCGCAGACAAGCCACGCCTCGTCGGCCGATGCCGCGATCTGCGTGACGAACTCCCGATTCGAGAACCCGCCGAGATCGACGACCTGCTGGTCGAAGAATGCACGGAAGCGGTTCAGCAACCCGATGCACGACGCATAGGACACGTCGCGCAATCCGCCGAGGTCCGGCGGCAGCGTCGTCAGTGCGACGCCGCTCTGGTGTCGCGTGAGCGCGGTGTTCACGAACGTGCGATCGATGCGGCGCAAATTCTGCACGGCATCGATAAAGTGGAATTCGCAGCGCGTGTTCAGGAACAGCGCGCCGTCGCCGGCCGGCAATCCCAGGTCGATCAGCGCGGTCTGGCGACCGGCCGGCACGCCGCCGTCCGGGCCGCCCGTCGCGCCCGGGCCGAGCGCCCGCTTCTGCAGCCAGACCGCGAGATTCGCGGCAAGCGTGCTGACGCCCATGCCCGCGCGCGCGCCGAGCAACGCGACGACCTTGCCGTGGCGGCTCGTCGGCTCGCCGACGTGGGACAGCAATCCACGCGTCGTTCGCAGCGCGTCCTCGGCCGATGCCGACACGTCGATGAAGTCGCGCACGCCCGCGCGCAGTGCGGCGAGCGTGCTCTCCGGTTGGGTGAGCGAGCCGAGCGCGACGATCGGCAACCCCGGATGCGCCGCACGTACCGTGGCCGCGGCGACGCTCGCCGCTTCGCTGCGTTCGGAGAAGTCGATGAACACGAGGGCCGGATTGAGCCCGGTGATGCGCTGTGCCAACACACCCGGTTCCAGCGACGCGGCCTCGACCGCACCGGCCGAAACCAGCGTATCGGCCAACCAGCGCACATGCGCTTCCTTTGTCGACGCACAAACGAAGTAGTCGGTCACGGCGGGTTCACACAATGATTGGGTTCGTGCATTCATGTCGAACACCCCCGATTACGCATGGCGTAGCGATGTGCCGCGACGCGCAATGCTTCAGATTCATTTCGAAAACCCCGGTGCCGCATCCGGCGACGCTGCACCGCCCAGATAGGATCGCCACACCGGCCCGTCACGCTGCTCCGACAACTCGCCGGGCGTCGCAGGCAGTACCGCCCCCTTCGCAATCGGCGCGACGAGATGCGGTGTCACGATGATCAGCAATTCCTTGTCGTTCTGCTGGTAGTTCAGGTTCTTGAAGAACGTGCCGATGATCGGCAGGTCGCCGAGCAGCGGCACCTTGCTCACGTTCGACAATGTCTGGCGATCGATCAGGCCGCCGATCACGAAGCTCTCGCCGTCACCGAGTTCGACCGTCGTATCGGCACGACGCGTCGTGATGCCCGGCACGGCGACGCCGCTGATCGTCACGCTGTTCACGAAGTCGAGCTGGCTCGATTCCGGTGCGACCTTCAGCGCGATCCGGCTCGGGCTCAACACCGTCGGGGTCAGCGACAGCCCGACGCCGTATTGCTTCCACTGGATCGCGGTCGAGCCGAGTCCCTGCGGCGCCGGCACCGGAATCTCGCCGCCCGCGAGGAAGCTGGCGCTCTGACCGGACAGCGCGACGAGCGTCGGCTCCGCGAGCACGCGCGCCATGTTGTTCGCTTCGAGCAGCGACAGGTCGGCGAAGATGCCTCGTCCTGCTGCGTTCACAACCAGGTTGAACGCTGACGCGACCGGCGCGCCAAGCGTCGGAATGTACGAGCCCGTGCCCGGGCCCGCTGCGCCGTTATACGATTGCACGCCGCCCGGTGCGAACGAACCGAACGAAAAGCCGTTGCTCTGCTTGAAGAAATTGAAGCCGATCTGCTTGAGCACCGAACGGCTGAATTCCACCACCCGCACATCGACCTGCACGACGTTCTTGCCGGCCAGCGTCGAGCGATCGATCACCGTGCCTTTGGGGCTCATGTTTTTGGCGACCGCCGCGGCCCGTTCGTGAGCATCGAGCGATGCCGACGTTCCCCGCAGCACCGACGTCCCGCCGTACGCCTTCACCTGCGGCGTAGAACCGTCGAGTACCGCTTGCGCCGCCGCGTCGACGACTTCCACGCTCCACACCGTCGGCTCGTCGCGACCGCGCTCCCACAACATCACGTTCGTCGCACCCGGCGCTTTCGCGGTCAGCAGCACCGAACCGGAACGACTGCCCTTCATGATCAGCACATCGGCGATTGCCGGATCGCCGACGGCGACCCGCTGCAGCGCGTGGCCGGCGGAAATCTGCCGCTGCGCGCCGACGGCGAGCTCGATCGTGCCGCTCGCGCTTGCAATGGAGGCGAATGTCAGGGTCCAGAGCGCAATCGCGAATGCAATCAGTGTGTTTTTCATTGTTTGTTGGACCGTCGCACGGCCTTTACTTGTCTTCGCCGATATCGATTGCCATCGATGTTGTTCAATACGCGACCGTTTCCGACCGGCCGCCGCGGATCACCTCGATGCTGCCCCCGCCCCCGTTGCCGCTGCCGCCGGCTCGCATCGCAGGCGGCAGGCGCGACGGCAGCGGCGGCACGTTCACGTTGGCCACAGCGGTCCTCGACGTGCCGGACAGCTGTTGCAGCGATACGCCGGCCGCGGCAAGCGCCGACGGCGACAGCTTGTTGTCCGTGCGCACCGCCACCGTCTGCGTCGCGAGCTCGTCGTCGCGCGGGTTGCGCAGCGCGAGCGTCAGCCGGCCGCTCGCCTCGCCGAGAGTCAACGCATCGACCTGCGCGGTCGGCACCGCGAGTACCGCGATGCGCGTGTTGCTCGGCTGGCCATTGCTGCCGTTCGTGTTGTTGCCGCTGTCGCGATCCGGCGTCGCGTCGCCGAACGACAGCACGCGAACCTTCGACATCAGGAGCCGTGCCTGCGTCTGCGAGACTTCACCGTCGAACATCGCGCCACCTCCTTCCCGCTTCAGGTTCAGGAACACGTCGACGAAATTACCGGGCCGAAGGCGGTTGCCGACCGCATTGGTCTCGTCGACGCGAACCGCGATTGCGCGCTCGCCCGGCTCGACGTCCTCGGCAAGGCCCGACACCAGTGCGCCCGAGACGACGGGTGTCGATGCCGGAATGTCGTGCGCCGGTACGCGACCGACCAGTGTGGCCGGATCGGAAAACGCCCCTGCCGGCGCTGGTGCGGTCGGCTGAATCTGCAACGCGTCCGCGGCGATCGGCTGACCGACCGACAACGTGCGCGTCGCGACCACGACCGGCACCGGGGTCGCGGCGGCTGCCGGTTGCGCCGGGACAGGACTAGACGAACTGCGCCCGAGCATCCATGCATAGATTCCGAGCAGAACGGCGATCGCGATCAGCAGCCCCGCGATGATCTTCGTTACGTTATTGGCCATGTTGTCGAATGGATACCGGATAAGGTCCGTGCAAATCTTTTTGTCTGACAATTAACACGACAAAAAACCGCCTCGTCGCGATGCGCAACTCATTGAAGCAACGACTGCGAAATCTGGACGACTGCCGTGCTTGTCAGCGGCTGGGTCAGAATGGTGCCCACGAAGGGCATGGTCGTTACCCAAGCTTGCGGCGAATAGCTCACCGTTACCGACAGGCAATACAGCGACGCGTCGTATTTGCATGCAGGCGCCTTCACCACGACATTCGGCGCGCTGATATTCAGCCAGCCGACGACGTCTTTCGCGGTGGCCTGCGCCTTCGCGGTTCGAGTCGTCAAATCCGGGGCGTAATTCAAGGCCGCGCGCGCGCCTTCGCTGGCGGCGAACGTCAAACTTTGCTGAATCACGAAAACCATTCCGAAACAAATGATCCCGTAGCAGATCACGAAGAAAAGCGGAAATATGATTGCGAATTCGACTGCGGTCGCTCCGCGCTGCCGCCCGTATCCGCACCGCTTTCTCTGCCGTTTCATCGCACGCTCCCATCCGCGACGAGGCAGACGAGCCATACAGCCGCAGGGATTGCAAGGCACGCGCCATAAGGTGTCGCGCGATATCGACCAATCGTCGACGCCGATGCGCCACGCCGCCACAACGTACCGAGCGACGTGCGAGACAACAGCAGCACGGCAAGCGCGTGAATCCCCGCCGCCAGGCTTGCGGCGATCCAGAGCCACATCAGGCCCTGAACGCCGCACCACGCGCCGAGGACGGCAAACACCTTCACGTCGGCCGCGCCCATCACCCCAAGGAAAAAGAACGGGAGAAGGCCCACCAGACCGACGAACGTGCCGAACAGCGCCTGGACGCGTCCGATGCCGAACGGATTTGCACCGTAAAAGGCGCTTGCAAATGCGGCGACCAACCCGCCGACAACGAGCAAATTCGGAATACGCCGGGAATGAATATCACTGGCCGTGACGAGCACTGCCCAGGCCAGGAACGCCCCGATAGAAAATAGATATGCCATCGCGCCAGACCGGTCGCGGATATAAGTTGAGCGGCTCGCCGCAGCAAGCCGCCCGATATCACGCCGAAAGACAATGATTGGGACTTCTTAACCCAATTTGCACGCCGCGGCCGTGCCCGAGCTACCGACCGTGCTGACGCACGTGCCGATGGTCGAGAACATCGAATTGAGATTGGTGCCGAGCGACGATACACCGGCGATGATGGCGACAGCGACCAGCCCCGCAATCAGACCATACTCGATCGCGGTAACCCCGTCTTCTTCCTTAAGGAAGCGCTTGATGAGTGCTTTCATTTTTTAATTCCTCGTGCCTGTGTGTACGTTCTTTGGCCTTTTATACGTTGTGCGTCCCCGTATATCTGGCCCTTGCCTCGCGCCGTTCGTTACACATGTGAAACGACAGCCGAGTGCGCTTTCTTTATATGTCACCCCGAGGGGTGCGTATCACAATTTGATGCAAGTTAACATTCGCGATAGTGACCCTCCTCGAACGTCGTGTACCGAACTGTACATTTCCTTACACCTGCTCCGGATTCTATATCCGTTCCTATTTAACTTCCAACCTCTTTTAAGACCGGGCCGAACAAACTTTCCGGGAGCACGACGTATTTGTACGGTGTTTCGGTACGATTTACACATAGGATTTACGATAGGTTAGATGTGCACACCTAATCCACCAGTAAAACAATCAGACCGCCCGCCAGCCCTGCCCGCCCCTCACGTTACGCCGCACGCGTAACGCCAATGTTGTGACGTTACGTTACGAAACGGCCGAAACCGTTCTCATTTGACTGCCCTTAAACAGATTCAACAATCTTTCAATTTGCCTAAATCCCTTTTCCGACAAGGAATTGCCTCGTTTAAAACCAATCATCGAACTGTCGGCCATCGAAATGGCACGACAGTTGCAGAGTAATCCGCGCATCACTCAACACAACATCAGCTTCAATGCGAGGACGAAATGGACATTCAGGTTATCCCTCATGGCACGCTCCGGACGACTATGATCGCGGCCACCGTGGCAGCCATGCTTTCCCTCTCCGCGTGCGGGGGCTCCGGCTCCATCAGCAAGGGGCTCAGCGGCGGCTCCAGCTCGGGCGGTGGCGATTCGATCTCCACGTCGGGCGGCGGCACCTCGGGCGGCACGTCCGGTTCGACGAGCGGCAGCACCTCGGGTAGCACCAGCGGCTCGACCAGCGGCAGCACGAGCGGCTCGACGAGCGGTTCGACGAGCGGCAGCACCAGCGGCACCACGAGTGGAACGAGCAGCGGCACGAGCGGCACCTCCGGTGTGTCGTCGAACGCGGTGGGAACCGTCCTCGCAAGCAGCAGCAATCTCGTCACGAGTCTCGGCGGCACCGTATCCGGCCTCGGCTCCGTGATCGCCGGCCAGTCGCTGCCCGGCGTCAACCCGGGCACGACGCAAGCGGCAGGCGGCATCGTGCAGAACGTCGGCGGCGCGGTGACGGCGCTCGGCAATGGCCTCGGCAACGGCCTCGGCCAACTCGGCGCGACGAAGGACCCGATCGGCGTCACGGTCGCCAGCACCGGCGGCGTGGTGAACCAGCTCGGCGGCGCCGTCACGCAAACCGGCAACCTGGTCACGAGCCTCGGCACCGGCCCGCTGTCGCCGCTCGCGCCCGTCACCGGCGCCGTCGGCGGCCTCGTGACGCAGGTCGGCAACGCCGTATCGAACGGCGGCACCACGCTGTCCAACGTATTGTCGACCGGCCCGATCCAGCAGGTCACGCAGACGGTGAGCTCGGCGATCACGCCGATCACGACGATGGTCGGTCAGACGACGCAGACGATCGGGACGGCCACCGGCCTCGGCGCCCCGCTCAACATGCTGCTCGGCACGATCGGCAACGGCCTGAACCAGGGCGGCGCGCTGATCGCGTCGACGGGCGGCAACCCCGTCACGACCGGCCTCGGCAACACCGTCTCGTCGACCGGCAATACCGTGAAGACCGTCGGCGGCCTGTTCACGGGCGGCACCAGCGGCGCAACCAACCCGCTCGCGCCGCTCACGGGCCTCCTCACGACGGTCACCGGCACGCTCGGCGGTGCAGCGGGCGGCACCAGCGGCGGCCCGCTTGCCCCGGTTACGGGCCTCGTCTCGACCGTCACCGGCGCGCTCGGCGGCGCGACGCCCGGTACGAGCGGCGGTCCGCTCGCGCCGGTCACCGGCCTTCTCTCCACCGTCACCGGCGCACTCGGCGGTGCCGCGGGCGGCACCAGCGGCGGCCCGCTCGCACCGGTCACCGGCCTCGTCTCCACCGTCACGGGCGCACTCGGCGGCGTGGCCGGCGGCAGCAGCGGTCCGCTCGCGCCGGTCACGGGCCTGGTCTCCACGGTCACCGGCGCGCTCGGCAGCGCAACGGGCGGCGCAGGCGCCGGCAACCCGCTCGCCCCCGTGACGGGCGCCGTGTCCTCCGTCACCAGCACGGTCGGCGTACCGGCACTGAGCGGCAGCACGGGCGGTGTCACGAACTCGGGCTCGGGCTCGAACCTGCTCGCGCCTGTCACGTCGCTGATCGGCGGCCTGCTCGGCGGCACGCACGGCAAGTAATCGAACATCCATTCATCGACAAGACAGCGAGGAGTCCATCATGTCCCAGCAACGTTCCATCACGACGGTCGTCCTGCGCCAGTGGCGCGTGCCCCTCACCGCCTTCGCCGCGGCGTGCCTGCTGGCTGCCTGCGGCGGCAACAGCGTCAGCACGCCGCCGACCAGCAGCAACGGCGGCAGCTCCAGCGGCACGAGCGGTACCAGCGGCACGAGCGGCACCAGTGGCTCGTCCACCGGCACCAAGGGCGCTGTCAGCACGGTCGGCCAGACCGCAACGGATCTCGGCAGCACGATCGGCAACGTCAGTCTGCCGGGTCTCGGCGACGGCGTGACGAAGGGCGTCGGCAGCACCGTCTCGAGCACCGGCACGATCATCAACGCGGCCGCCGATGCGTTGAGCAACGGGCTCGGACAGACCGGCTCGATCAAGGATCCCGTCGGCACGACGGTCGCCGGCCTCGGGAATGTCGTCGGCGCGACGAGCAATACCGTGTCCGGGCTGAGCTCGACGGTCAAGGCGCTCGGCACGGGTCCGCTCGCACCGCTCGCCCCCGTCACGACGCCGGTCGGCACCGTGCTCGACACGGTCGCCAACGGCCTGTCGGCCGCGGGCACGACGATCGGCTCGACGCTGTCGTCGGGCGCCGTGCAGCAAGTGACGCAGCCGCTCAGCTCGGCCATCACGCCGCTGGTGATCACCGCGGGCCAGGTCACGCAGCAGGTCGGCACGACCACGGGTCTCGGACAACCGGTGTCGGGCCTGCTGGGCCAGATCGGCGGTGCAATCAGCTCGGCGGGCAAGCAGGTCGGCAGCACGTCGAATCAGCCGCTCGTCGGCGATGTCGGCCAGCTCGTCACCGCGGTCGGCAACACCGTGACCAACGCAGGCGGCCTCGTGAACCCGAACGGGCCGAACGGCGCGGCGCCGATCCCCGGCCTGATCACGAGCCTCGTCGGTGGCTCGACGGCTAACGTACAGAACGGCTCGTCGTCGGGCTCCGGCTCGACGAACCCGCTCGGCGGCCTGCTGTCCGGTCTCGGTTCGACGCCGCTCGGTTCGCTCACCGGCGCAGTCGGTGGCGCAACGGGCAGCTCGGGCAGCGGCCCGCTCGCGCCGGTCACCGGTCTCGTGTCGACGCTGACGGGCACGCTCGGCGGCGCAACGGGTGGCGCAGGCGGGGCAAACCCTCTCGCGCCCGTCACCGGTTTGCTGAATACTGTCACCGGAGCAGTCGGCGGTGCAGCGGGGTCCGGGGCTTCGTCGAATCCGCTCGCACCGGTCACGTCGCTCGTCGGCGGCGTGACGGGGACGGCATCGTCGGGCAGCTCGACGGGGCTCCTCGCGCCGGTAACGGGGTTGCTGGGCACGCTGGGTAGCGTTGGCAAGTAAGGAGGACGGTCGCGCCTTTGCAGCCGGAGCATGAGGCGCGGCCGTACAAACACAACCGGCAATGCGGCACGCGGCGCGCGACACCCTGGTGTCGCGCGCCCGCATTAGAAAGAAGACGAAAAGCAAGGCCTACGAGGAAGAACAATGAAATCCAGACTCGACAGATGGATGATGCTGCTCGCCATCGCAGCGGCAGGCACGGCACATGCACAGACGCGCGCGGCAGGTAATCCGCTCGATTCGCTCCCCCAGATCAACGCACCGCAGAAAGGCCCGAGCGTCACCGTGCAGGTCGCGCCGCAGGCACCGCAACTGCAGGAGTTGCTGTCGCGGCACCTGACGCCGACGACGTTCCAGGTCGAAGGCGTGAAGTCGGTGCCTTTCGACGAAATCTCGCGTCGCTTCACGCCGCTCGTCGGCAAGGACATCACGATCGGCGAGCTGATCGAAACCGCGAACGGCGTGACCAAGCTGTATCAGGATCGCGGCTATGCGTTGTCGTTCGCGTTCATTCCCGCGCAGACGTTCGAGAACGGCGTCGTGCGCGTCACGGTCGTCGAAGGCTATGTGTCGGACGTCAAGGTCACCGGCAAGCCCGGCGCGATGGAATCGAAAATCCGCGCGATCGCCGCGCACATCACGGCCGATCGCCCGCTGCGCCGCGCGACGTTCGAACGCTACGTGAACACGTTCGGCCTCCTGCCCGGCGTGACGGTGAAGGCCAATGTGCCGCCGCCGCAGACGACCGATGGCGCCACGACGCTCGAACTGGCCGTCGACCGCAAGGCATTCAACATCAGCACCGGCATCGACTTCAATCACCCCGGCGTCCAGGGCCTCATCACCGCGACGGAGAACGGCCTCACGTCGTTCGGCGAGCAACTGAGCATTTCCGCGCTGGTGCCGCCAGGACGCGACAAGCAAACCTACGTCGCGTTCAGCGGCGCGGTGCCGGTCGGCAGCAGCGGGCTGGTCACGCGCCTCGACGCCAGCACGTATCGCGGCAAGCCGACCGACAACCCGGGCCTGCCGTCGACCGTCGAGCGCACGGTCAAGAACGAGAAGCTCGGTCTTTCGGCATCCTATCCGTTGCTGCTGAACAACCAGCGCAGCCTGCTCGGCACCGTGTCGGGCTATGCGTCGCACAACGAGGACCGTTACCAGAACAAGATCAGCGGCAACAGCATCGACACGCGCTCGCAGGTCCGCGTGCTGCAAATGCAGCTCGACTACACTAGCGTGTCGGCCAAGCAGGTACAGAAGCTGAGCGTCAACGTCGCGAAGGGTTTCAACATTCTCGGCGCGTCGAAATCGCAGGACATCACGATCGGCTCGAACACGACATCGGTGGACAGCCCGATCTCGCTGACGTTCGTGCGCACCGGCGCAACCTTCACGCAGACCAACGAATGGCCGTTCAAGATCGGCACGTCGGTCTCGCTGACCGGCCAGTACAGCCCCGACTCGCTGCCGACGTCGGAACAGATCTCGTTCGGTTCGACGCGCTATGCGCTCGGCTATCAGCCCGGCGAAACGTCGGGCGACTCGGGCTGGGGGATGTCGCTGGAGGTCAACCGCGGATTCACGCCGGGCTGGACGTATATGAAATCCATCACGCCGTACATCGCGTACGACATGGCGCGCGTGTATCTGCATACCGGCACGCCGTCGCCGAGCCGCCTGTCGTCGGTCGGTATCGGCGTGCGGTTTACGGACAGCCGTTACTACAGTCTCGACCTGAATATCGCGAAGCCGGTCGGCGATGCGCCGGTTGAAAGCGCATCGCGCAGCCCGCGCGTGAATGCCGCGTTCTCGTATCAGCTCAACTGATCGGTCACCAAACAGCCCGCGTCGCGCGGGCCGTTTGGATTAGAGCCCCCTCTATCAAACGCAGCGCGCGGTTTCACGTATTCTGGCAAAGCTCGCAACATGCCACCGCCCCATGCAGACGGTCGTGCGAGCGCATCGAATACGACATGAAACAAGGAGGAAGACGATGATTCAACTGACCCGCCCGTTGCGCACGCTGGCCATTGCAAGCGCGCTGCTCGCTTGCGCCGCCCCTACGTTCGCCCAAGCCGACAGCCCCGTCGGCATGTGGCAGACGATCGACGACAACACGCATCAGCCGAAGGCGCTCGTGCAGATCGCCGATGACGGCGAAGGCTCGCTGTCTGGGAAGGTCGTCAAGGGCCTCGGCGCCAACGACACGCCCGATCGCCGCTGCACTGCATGCACGGACGAGCGCAAGGATCAGCTCATCAAGGGCATGACGATCATCAAGGCGATGAAGAAGGACGGCGACCACTGGGACGGCGGCAATATCCTCGACCCGGAAAACGGCAAGGTCTACAAGTGCAAGATGTCGCTGGAAGACGGCGGCCAGAAGCTCGTCGTGCGCGGCTATATCGGCGTGTCGCTGCTCGGCAGGTCGCAGACCTGGGTTCGCGCGCAATAACGCGACGCGCGTCGATACGCGCAACGTAATGAAAAATCGGCCTGCGACGATGTCGTCAGGCCGATTTTGTTTTGATGCGGGCGCGAATGAATTCGGCCGGCATCATGCCGCACGCTTCAGCGCATCCGCCGCATAGCCGCCCGGTGCACGATACGCCGGTGCCGCAGCACTGCGCACCTCCGCCGCCTTCGACTGCGCGTGCTTGCGCATCCGCGTGGCCAGCTCCTTGCACAGATTCACGCCGGCGTCACCATACAGCTCGCGCATCACCTGTATCAACGTGCCGGTCTCGTGCCACACCTTGAAGCGGCGATGGCACGTCTGGTACGACGGGTAGCGACGCGGCATCGCGGACCAGGTCGCGCCGCTGTAAATCACCCAGAGTACGCCGTTCAGGACGGCGCGCGTGTTGGCCAACGGACGGCCGCGCAACTCGGTGCGCGGCTGCATTTCGGGCAGAAGCGGCACGACGCAGCGCCACTCATGGTCGGTCAGATCGCGATACGGTGTCATGGACATCTCCAGCCTTAGGAACCATGACTCAACGATATCGACAGCCCTCAACCATGAACATAAGACAAATCCGAAATTACCCCGAGATCGCGATAATTTAACCGGAATTGACGTTTGAAGTCCGTCATTTGCGGAAAACCGCGATCAGGTCAGCGAAGTATCGACGATGCGGCGCGGCGTCTCGAGGTATTCCTTCGACTGCATCTCGACGATCCGCGAAACCGTGCGCGCGAATTCGTTCGCCATCGGCCCTTCGACGTACAACTGCTCCGCCGGCACCGCCGCGGACATCAGCAGCTTGACCTTGTGGTCGTACAGCACGTCGATGAGCCAGGTGAAGCGCCGCGCCTCGGACGCCATCCGCGGCGACATCTGCGGCACTTCCGACAGCACGATCGCATGGAAGCGGCTGGCCAGCTCGAGATAATCGTTCTGCGAACGCGGGCCGCCGCACAGCGTCGCGAAATCGAACCAGACGACCCCGTCGGCCTTGCGCAGCGCCTTCAGCTCGCGCTTCTCGATATGCAGGATCGGGCTTTCGTCGGGCACCGCGGCGAGCTTCGCGAATGCATGACGCAGTTCGCGATCGGCGTCCGCGCCGAGCGGCGTGTGGTACATCTGCACCTGCGCGAGCGTGCGCTGGCGATAGTCGACGCCCGCGTCGACGTTCAGCACGTCGAGCTTCTGCTTGATCAGCGCGATCGCCGGCAGCATGCGGTCGCGATGCAGGCCGTCGGGATACAGATCGTCGGGATCGTAGTTGGACGTCATCACGAACTGCACGCCGTTGTTGAACAGGCGATCGAGCAACCGGTACAGGATCATCGCGTCCGCGATGTCCGACACGTGGAATTCGTCGAAGCAGATCAGCCGGTAGCGCTTCGCGATGCGTCGCGCGAGCTCGTCGAGCGGATCGGCCTGCCCTTTCAGCTCCTCGAGTTCGCGGTGTACCTCACGCATGAATTCGTGGAAATGCAGGCGCGTCTTGCGCTGCACGGGCACCACCGCGTAGAAGCTGTCCATCAGGAAGCTCTTGCCGCGGCCGACGCCGCCCCACATGTAGACGCCGCGCGGGAGGTCCGGATGATTGATGAGCTTCTTGAACGCGTTCGAGCGACGCGCCTTGTATTCGACCCACTCGTCGAAACAGCACTGCAGGCGATCGACGGCCGCGCGCTGGGCGGGATCGGACTGATAGCCGCGCGTGGTCAGTTCGCGCGTGTAGTATTCGGTGACGTTCATCGGGCAAACCGGAAAAAACGAAGGCGAGCGGGAAACCCCGCCCGCCTTCGTCATGAGACGGCTGCGCCGGCCGATGGCCGGCAGGCGCTACACCATGCTCAGCTGTTCAGCGAGCGCTTGTCGACGGCGAGCGCCGCTTCGCGCATCACTTCCGACATCGACGGGTGCGGATGGCAGATGCGGGCGATGTCTTCCGACGCCGCCTTGAACTCCATCGCCACCACGGCTTCCGCGATCAGGTCCGACGCGTTCGCGGCGATCACGTGCACGCCGAGCAGTTCGTCGGTCTTCGCGTCCGCGATCATCTTCACGAAACCGTCCGGCGCGTTCATGCCGAGCGCGCGGCCGTTGATCGAGAACGGGAACTTGCCCGACTTGATCTCGCGGCCTTCGGCCTTCAGCTGCTGTTCCGTCTTGCCGACCCATGCGATTTCCGGGTACGTGTAGATCACCCACGGAATGCAGTTGTAGTCGATGTGCGGCTTCTGGCCGTCGATCACTTCCGCGACCAGCACGCCTTCGTCTTCCGCCTTGTGCGCGAGCATCGGGCCACGCACCACGTCGCCGATCGCATAGACGTTCGGCACCGCGGTACGGCAGTGGTCGTCCACGTCGATGAAACCGCGCTCGTTCGCCTTCAGGCCGATCGCCTCGAGGCCGAGGTTGTCGGTGTTCGGCACGCGGCCGACCGACACGATCAGGCGGTCGGCGTCGAGCGTCTGCGCGTTGCCGTCCTTGTCGGTGTAGGCGATCGACACGCCGTTCGCCGTCGTCTTCACGTCACCGATCTTCACGCCGAGATGGATGTCGAGGCCTTGCTTCTTGAACAGCTTGGCCGCTTCCTTCGCGAGCGCTTCGTCGGCTGCGCCGAGGAACGCCGGCAGCGCTTCGAGCACCGTCACTTCGGCGCCCAGGCGACGCCACACCGAGCCGAGTTCGAGGCCGATCACGCCTGCGCCGATCACGGCGAGCTTCTTCGGCACCGAGTCGAACGTCAGCGCGCCTTCGTTGTCCGAAACGATCTTGTTGTCGACCGGGATGTTCGGCAGGTGACGCGCCTTCGAACCCGTCGCGATGATCACGTTCTTCGCGGTGACGACTTCGGCCTCGCCCTCGCCGCTCACTTCGATCTGCACGCCGGCGTCGGTCTTGCCGGTGAACTTGCCATGGCCCTTCAGCCAGGTGATCTTGTTCTTCTTGAACAGGAACTCGATCCCGCTCGTCATCTTCTCGACGATCGCATCCTTGCGGCCGAGCATCTTCGCGACGTCGATCTTCACGCCGTCGACCGTGATGCCGTGGTCGGCCAGGTGATGCGACGTGTTCTCGAACTCTTCCGACGAGGCGAGCAGCGCCTTCGACGGGATGCAGCCGACGTTCAGGCAGGTACCGCCGAGCTTCAGCGCGCCGGCCGGGTTCTTCCACTTCTCGATACAGGCAACGGTCTTGCCGAGCTGCGCGGCGCGAATCGCGGCGATGTAGCCGCCGGGGCCGGCGCCGATCACGACGACGTCAAATTCCTTGGACATGACAATCCTTTCTACTTGTACGCCCGCACGGTCGCGCGTGTACGCGAGCGTGCGGAGCGGGTCAATGCAGTGAGACTCGGCTTACAGGTCGAGCAGCAGGCGTGCCGGATCTTCCAGCGCGTCCTTCATCGCGACGAGCGACAGGACGGCTTCGCGGCCGTCGATGATCCGGTGGTCGTACGACAGTGCCAGATAGTTGATCGGACGGATCACGATCTGGCCGTTTTCGACGACCGGGCGCTCCTTCGTCGCGTGCACGCCGAGGATGGCCGACTGCGGCGGGTTGATGATCGGCGTCGACAGCATCGAGCCGAACACGCCGCCGTTCGAGATCGAGAACGTACCGCCCGTCATTTCCTCGATCGACAGCTTGCCGTCCTTCGCCTTCTGGCCGAATTCGGCGATCTTCTTCTCGATGTCCGCGAGGCTCAGTTGATCGGCATTGCGCAGGATCGGCACCACGAGGCCGCGCGGCGAGCCGACGGCGATACCGATGTCGAAGTAACCGTGATAGACGATGTCGTTACCGTCGATCGACGCGTTCACGAGCGGGAACTTCTTCAGCGCATGCACGGCCGCCTTCACGAAGAACGACATGAAGCCGAGCTTCACGCCATGTTCCTTCTCGAACTTGTCCTTGTACTTGTTGCGCAGCTCCATGACCGGAGCCATGTTGACTTCGTTGAACGTCGTCAGGATCGCGTTGGTCTGTTGCGACTCGAGCAGACGCTCGGCGATACGCGCACGCAGACGCGACATCGGCACGCGCTGTTCCGGACGATCGTTGAGCCACGTCGTGGCCGACGCCGGCACCTTCACTTCCGGCAGCGACGGCTTTGCAGCGGCGGTCTTCGCCGGTGCGGCGGCCGGAGCAGCCTTCGGTGCGCTGCCTGCGGCCAGCGCGTCGCCCTTCGTGACGCGGCCGTCGCGGCCCGAACCTGCGACGTCGCCTGCCGACAGGCCCTTCTCGGCCAGCAGCTTCGTTGCGGCCGGCGATGCGGCTGCCGAGCTCGATGCAACCGCGGCAGCCGGCTGTGCTGCCGGTGCGGCTGCAGCGGGTGCTGCGGCCGGCTTCACTTCGGCGGCGCCTGCCGCTGCTTCGGCAGCACCTGCCTTCGCTTCGGTGTCGATCGTCGCGATGATCTGGTCGGCGACGACCGTGTCACCGTCGTTCTGCAGCACTTGCGCGAGCACGCCCGCGGCCGGTGCCGGCACCTCGAGCACGACCTTGTCGGTCTCGAGTTCGATCAGGATTTCGTCCTGCGCGACTGCTTCGCCCGGCTTCTTCTTCCACTGCAGCATGGTGGCTTCCGAAACCGACTCCGAAAGCTGGGGGACTTTGACTTCTACGATAGCCATGTGATTTTCCTGGATGCTTAATCTGGGTAATGACGAGGTTCGTGCGATTCCTTCGGCCGATGCGGCGCGCGACGCGCCCGGCGGGCCAAAAGACACGGGAAAGCGCAGCGCGCCTTCCCGTTTCGCTTGACGTCGATTATTTCGCGATCGATGCGCTCTTCAGGCGGCCGAACGCACCTTCGATGAGGGCCTTCTGCTGCTCGTAGTGCTTCGCGTAGTAGCCAACCGCCGGCGAGGCCGAAGCCGGACGGCCGCTGTATGCCAGCTTCTGCCCTTCCTTCATGCCTTCCTTCAGGTGGTGCTCGACGTAGAACCAGGGGCCCTGGTTCTGCGGCTCGTCCTGCACCCAGACCACTTCAGTCGCGTTCTCGTACTTCTTCATTTCGGCTTCGAACTGCTTGTGCGCGAACGGATACAACTGCTCGATACGGATGATCGCGACGTCGTTCGCCTTCGCTTCGCGGCGATGCGCGACGAGGTCGTAGTACACGCGGCCCGAGCACACCAGCACGCGCTTGACCTTCTTCGCGTCGATGCCGCCGTCGGTTTCGCCCAGCACCGGCTGGAACGAACCCTTCGCGAGTTCCGACAGGTCCGACACCGCTTCCTTGTGGCGCAGCAGCGACTTCGGCGTTGCGACGATCAGCGGCTTGCGGAACAGACGGATCATCTGGCGACGCAGCAGGTGGAAAATCTGTGCCGGCGTCGTCGGTTGAACGACCTGCATGTTGTGATCGGCACACAGCTGCAGGAAACGCTCGATACGCGTCGACGAGTGTTCCGGACCCTGGCCTTCGTAGCCGTGCGGCAGCAGCATCGTGAGACCCGACACGCGACCCCACTTCACTTCGCCCGACGAGATGAACTGGTCGATCACGACCTGCGCGCCGTTGACGAAGTCGCCGAACTGGGCTTCCCACAGCACGAGCGTGTTCGGCTCGGCGGTCGAGTAACCGTATTCGAAGCCCAGCACCGCTTCTTCCGACAGCACCGAGTCGATCACCGTGAACTTCGCCTGACCGTCGGCGATGTTCTGCAGCGGCACGTACGTGCCGTCGTTCCAGCGTTCGCGGTTCTGGTCGTGCAGCACCGCGTGACGGTGCGTGAACGTGCCGCGGCCCGAGTCCTGGCCCGTCAGGCGCACCGAGTAGCCCGATGCGACGAGCGACGCGAACGCGAGGTGTTCGCCCATGCCCCAGTCGAGCGGCTGGTCGCCGCGCGCCATGTTGCGGCGGTCGTTGATCACGCGCTCGACGAGCGGGTGGACCTTGAAGTTTTCCGGGACCGTCGTGATGCGTTCGCCGAGGCGCTTCAGTTCGGCGAGCGGCACGGCCGTATCGGCTGCATCCGTCCATTTGCGGTTCAGGAACGGAACCCAGTCGACCGCGTACTTGCTCTTGTAGTTCGACAGGACCGGATCGACGGTGTGGTGGCCGTCGTCCATCGCCTTGCGGTACGCCTTCACGTAGTTGTCGGCGTCTTCGGCGGTGATCACGCCCTGCTGCACGAGCTTCTCGGCGTACAGCGCACGGGTGCCCGGGTGCTGCGCGATCTTCTTGTACATCAGCGGCTGCGTGACCGCCGGCGTGTCCTGCTCGTTGTGCCCCAGCTTGCGGAAGCAGACGATGTCGATCACGACATCCTTGTGGAACTGCATCCGGTAGTCGATCGCGATCTGGATCGCGAGCACGACGGCTTCCGGATCGTCGCCGTTCACGTGCAGCACCGGCGCTTCGATCATCTTGACCACGTCGGTACAGTACAGCGTCGAGCGCGCGTCGCGCGGGTCGGACGTCGTGAAGCCGATCTGGTTGTTGATGACGATATGCAGCGTGCCGTGCGTGCCGTAACCGCGCGTCTGCGCGAGGTTCAGCGTTTCCATCACGACGCCCTGGCCAGCGAAGGCCGCGTCACCGTGGATCTGCACAGGCAGCACCTGCAGGCCGTCTTCGTCGCCGCGACGGTCCATCCGTGCCTTCGCCGAACCTTCGACCACCGGGTTCACGATTTCGAGGTGCGACGGGTTGAACGCGAGCGACAGGTGGACCGGGCCGCCTTCGGTCGACACGTCCGACGAGAAGCCCTTGTGGTACTTCACGTCACCTGCCGGCAGGTCGTCGACGTGCTTGCCTTCGAATTCGGCGAACAGGTCGGCCGGCATCTTGCCCAGCGTGTTGACCAGCACGTTCAGACGGCCGCGGTGCGCCATGCCGATGATGATTTCCTGCACGCCGGTCTTGCCTGCGTGCTGGACGACTTCGTCCATCGCCGCGATGAAGCTTTCGCCGCCTTCGAGCGAGAAGCGCTTCTGGCCGACGTACTTGGTGTGCAGATAGCGCTCGAGGCCTTCCGCTGCCGTCAGGCGATTCAGGATGTGCTTCTTCTTGTCGATCGAGAAGGACGGCGTCGCGCGGGTCGATTCCAGGCGCTCCTGCCACCAGCGCTTCTGCTCCGGATCGCTGATGTACATGTATTCGGCGCCGATCGTGCCGCAGTACGTGTCACGCAGGCCCTTGACGATGTCGCGCAGCGAAGCCTGGTCGAAACCGAAATACAGGTTGCTTGCGCTGTACGTCTGGTCGAGGTCGCCTTCGGAGAAGTCGTAGAACGCGGGTTCGAGTTCGGGGATGGCGGGACGTTCGCGACGCTTCAGCGGATCCAGATTGGCCCATTGCGAGCCGAGGAAGCGATATGCGCTGATGAGGGACTGGACGTGGACCTGCTTGCGCGCGGTCGCCAGATTGCTCGTGCTTTCGCGCGGGATGAAGGCATTGGCCTTCGCACGCTCGGCAAACGATTCGACGATCGGGAAATGAGCAACGTCATTGGCGTTCGAGCCGTCGGTTGCAGGCACGTTCTGCAGCGCGTCGAAATACTCTCGCCAGTTCTCCGGCACCGATGCCGGATTGTTGAGGTATGCATCGTACAGTTCTTCAACGTACGAAGCATTGCCGCCGAACAGATAGGAGTTCAGCTGAAACTGCTTCATTACATCTGACATTTTACGCTCACCTTTCTTCGAGCTTCTCGAGAAATAGCGGGTTACTCAACCTTCCGCGACACGGCCTGACCGTTTAGCGGATTGCGAATCAAGTCTTGCTTGGAAGGACCTAAAACTTGCGTGCGCGCAGCATATCACAGAACCGATACCGAAGCTCACGGCGAAATGTGGCTGAAAGCACCGCGTGACGGGGTTTCGCCGGATTGCCGCGACTCGCGGGAACAGTGTTTTGCAACCCGCCCGATTGCACACTGCGCAGATGCAAAAAAGGCCGCCCGGAGGCAGCCTTTTTCGTCATGCACAGGAACGGCCAATGCTTAGTCGACCGCGCCTTCGCGGCTCGCGCGGCGACGCTCGTGCTCCTTCAGGAAGCGCTTGCGCAGACGGATCGACTGCGGCGTCACTTCCACGAGTTCGTCGTCGTCGATGAATTCGACCGCGTATTCGAGCGACATCTGGACCGGCGGCACGAGACGCACGGCTTCGTCGGTGCCCGACGCACGCACGTTGGTCAGCTGCTTGCCCTTGATCGGGTTCACGACGAGGTCGTTGTCGCGGCTGTGAATACCGATGATCATGCCCTCATACAGCGCGTCGCCCGGCTTCACGAACATGCGGCCGCGATCCTGCAGCTTCCACAGTGCGTACGCCACGGCGGCGCCGTCGTCCTGCGAGATCAGCACGCCGTTGCGGCGCTCGAAGACCGAGCCGTCCTTGACCGGTGCGTACGAGTCGAAGATGTGGCTCATCAGGCCCGTGCCGCGCGTCAGCGTCAGGAATTCACTCTGGAAGCCGATCAGGCCGCGCGCCGAGATCTTGTATTCCAGACGCGTGCGACCGCGGCCGTCCGACGCCATGTCGAGCATTTCGCCCTTGCGGCGACCGAGCTCTTCCATCACGCCGCCCTGATGCTCGTCCTCGACGTCGACGGTCAGCAGCTCGTACGGCTCGTGCCGCACGCCGTCGATTTCCTGCATCACGACGCGCGGACGCGACACGGCCAGTTCGTAGCCTTCACGGCGCATGTTCTCGACGAGAATCGTCAGGTGCAGTTCGCCGCGGCCCGACACTTCGAACACCGTTTCGTCGCCGGTATCCTTCACGCGCAGCGCGACGTTGTGATTCAGTTCCTTCATCAGGCGGTCGCGGATCTGGCGGCTCGTCACGAACTTGCCTTCGCGGCCGGCCAGCGGCGACGAGTTGACGAGGAAGTTCATCGTCAGCGTCGGCTCGTCGACGGTGATCATCGGCAGCGCTTCCGGCGTATCGACCGCGCAGATCGTCGCGCCGATGCCGACGTCTTCGATACCGTTGATCAGCACGATGTCGCCGGCTTCCGCCGACTCGACCTGCACGCGCTCGAGGCCCTTGAACGACAGCACCTGGTTGATCTTGCGGTTCAGCACGTCGCCTTCCGGACCGAAGCGCATCACGACCGGTTGACCCGGCTTGATGCGGCCGCGCGTGATGCGGCCGACGCCGATCCGGCCGACGTACGTCGAAAAGTCGAGCGACGTGATCTGGAGCTGCAGCGGCGCTTCCGGATCGGCCGGGCGAACCGGCACGTGCGCGAGGATCGCCTCGAACAGCGGACGCATGTCGCCTTCGCGGGTCGCCGGATCGAGCGACGCGTAGCCGTTCAGGCCCGATGCGTAGACGATCGGGAAGTCGAGCTGCTCTTCGGTCGCGCCAAGCTTGTCGAACAGGTCGAAGGTCTGGTTGATGACCCAGTCGATCCGCGCGCCCGGACGGTCGATCTTGTTGATGACGACGATCGGCTTCAGACCGAGCGCGAGCGCCTTCTTCGTCACGAAGCGCGTTTGCGGCATCGGCCCCTCGACGGCGTCGACCAGCAGCAGCACCGAGTCGACCATCGACAGCACGCGCTCCACCTCGCCACCGAAGTCCGCGTGCCCCGGCGTGTCGACGATGTTGATGTGCGTGCCTTCGTATTCGACCGCGCAGTTCTTCGCGAGAATCGTGATCCCGCGCTCTTTTTCGATGTCGTTCGAGTCCATCACCCGCTCGGCAATCTGCTGGTTCTCGCGGAAGGTGCCGGACTGGCGGAGCAGTTGGTCGACGAGCGTGGTCTTGCCGTGGTCGACGTGAGCGATGATGGCGATGTTGCGAAGGGCGCGGGTCATAGAAACCTGGAAATCGTTGAACGCGCAAACGCGCACGCTCGTCAGTCACCGGGACACGTGCGCGCGCGTTGCAGCTTGGAAACCGCAAATTATAGCACGTGAGGATGTCGAAAGCCGGACTGCCTTTGCAACGCAGCAAACGACGCCTCCCTGCCCTCGTCGCAGACCGGTAAATCGACCCGGCAGATCGACCGGCCGACACCGCCGACGGCAAGCCGAAAACCCTGACGACGACACGGGAATTTCGGGACGCGGAGCGCGCCCTCGCCCGTTCGATTAACATTTGCCGCGGCAAGCAATTGTGCCTATACTGCTGCCTAGTCAACTATTGCAGCTTCAGGGTTTTATGTCGGATTCTCCTCCCCAATCGCCTGTTTCGCCGTTGTCCTCGTACCAGATGAACGACAGCGTCGGTTATCTGATGTCGCGCGTGAAATCGGTGATGACCAACCTCGTCACGCAGCGCACGCAGGAAGAGCTCGGCATCACGGGCACGCAGGCGAGCATGCTGTTCATGATCGCGGTCGGCAAATGCTCGACGGCCGCGGAGCTCGCCCGGGAATACGGGATCGACGCGAGCGCGGTCACGCGCCTGCTCGATCGCGTCGAGAAGCGTGGCCTGCTGTCCCGTGTGCGCAGCATCGAGGATCGGCGGGTCGTGCGTCTCGAGCTGACCGACGAAGGCCGCGCGCTGGCGGAACGGTTGCCGCCGGTGTTCCGCAGCGTGCTGGACCAATTGCTGGACGGTTTTACGCCTGAAGAAGTCGGATTCCTGAAGAGCATGCTGCGCCGCATTCTCAGCAACTATTGCGAGACCGCCGGCGGTAGCGTCACGTAATAGTTGCCATAACAATTACTTTCGACAGATTAATGTAAGGAAATCCTTGCAGTGTCCATCATTCATTCCGAGTCAGGGAACAGCGCGATGAAATCCTCCCCGTTGTCCGTGCGCGCCGGGTCGTGCCGCGCCGCCGTTGCCGCCGCGGTCGCCGCGCTGGCACTGGCGGGCTGCGCAAACTACATCGGCATCAAGAGCGACAAGCAGATCGCTCCCGCGTCGCAATTCGAAACCGCCCAGAGCCTGCCCGCCCAGGGCGGCCAGTGGCCGGCACTCGACTGGGCGAACCAGTTCGGCGATCCGCAGCTGCCGAAGCTGATCGACGAGGCGCTCCAGGGCAGCCCGTCGATCGCGCAGGCACAGGCGCGCATCGCGAAGGCGTCGTCGTACATCGAATCGTCGCGCTCGAACCTGATGCCGAAGGCCGAAGCCAGCTATTCGTGGACGCGCGAGCTGTATTCGTCGAATGCGCTGTTCCCGCCTCCGTACGGCGGCCAGTGGTATAGCGAGAACAACGCGCTCGCGAGCGCGTCGTGGGATCTCGACCTGTGGGGCAAGAACCGCGAGCGCCTGCATACGGCCGTGTCGCAGGAAAAAGCGGCCGAAGCCGACATGCAGCAGGCGCGCATCACGATCGCGTCGTCGGTCGCCCGCACCTACAACTCGCTTGCGCAACTGTATGCGCTGCGCGACATCGCGCAACGCGAGATCACCAACCGCCAGACGGTCGGCAAGATCACCGACGGCCGCGTATCGGCCGGCCTCGACACCAACGTGGAGCGCCAGACCGCGCGCGGCAACATCGCGACGACCCAGGCGTCGCTGTCCGACCTCGACGGCCAGATCACGACCGTGCGCTACCAACTCGCCGCGTTGCTCGGCAAGGGGCCGGACCGTGGGCTGCAGATCGCCGCGCCCGTGATGAACCCGACCGGCGAAGTCGCGCTGCCCGGCAACCTGCCGGCCGACCTCGTGTCGCGCCGTCCCGACATCGTCGCCGCGCGCTGGCAGGTCGAGGCCGCGATGCACGACGTGAAGGAAGCGAAGGCCGAATTCTTCCCCGACGTCAACCTCGCTGCCGGCTTCGGCTTCGATGCGTTCGGCTGGGGCAAATTCCTGAATTTCGCGAGCCGCCAGGCGCAGTTCGGCCCCGCCATCCACCTGCCGATCTTCGACGCCGGTGCGTTGCGCGCGCAGCTCAAGGGCCGCTATGCAGACTTCGACCTGTCGGTCGCGAACTACAACCAGACGCTCATCAGCGCGCTGAACGACGTCGCGACGCAGGTCGCGTCGATCCGCGCGGTCGATCGCCAGATGGACGACGCGCAGCGTGCGCTCGACGCGTCGACGCGTGCATACGACCTTGCCGTGATCCGCTACAAGGCCGGCCTGTCGCCACAGCTCCAGGTGCTGACCGCCGACAGCAA
The DNA here is from genome assembly GCF_001521935.1 of Burkholderia sp. RF7-non_BP4. NCBI lineage: Bacteria > Pseudomonadati > Pseudomonadota > Betaproteobacteria > Burkholderiales > Burkholderiaceae > Burkholderia > Burkholderia sp. RF7-non_BP4. The sequence continues at coordinate 63,356 of NZ_LOTA01000062.1, forward strand.
CCGCCTCGCGTCCGAACAGACGGTGACGAACCTGAAGATGCGCCGGCGCGACATGCAGCTCGCGCTGATCAAGGCGCTCGGCGGCGGGTTCGACGCGACCGGCACGCGGCTCGCCGCGCCCGACGCCGACAAGCAGACAAAACAGGCCGCCAACTGATCCGGCGCCACCACTACGCAGACACTCGAAATAACGGACGGAGAAAATCGCCATGAGCGACCCTCAACAAAACGCCTCCAGCGCACAGGCGCAGAACAACGGGAAGCGCAAACGGATGATGACGCTGCTGATCGCGGTCATCGTGATCGCGGCCATCGCGTACGGTCTGTACTACTTCCTGGTCGCGCGCTTCCATGAAGAGACCGACGACGCGTACGTGAACGGCAACGTCGTGCAGATCACGCCGCAGGTCACGGGTACCGTGATCGCCGTGAAGGCCGACGACACGCAGACGGTCAAGGCCGGCGATCCGCTGGTCGTGCTCGACCCGGCCGACTCGCAGGTCGCGCTGCAACAGGCCGAGGCCAACCTCGCGCAGACGGTACGCCAGGTGCGCGGCCTGTTCGTCAACGACGACCAGTACCGCGCGCAGGTCGCGCTGCGTCAGTCCGACCTGTCGAAGGCACAGGACGACCTGCGCCGCCGGATGGCCGTCGCGCAAACGGGCGCCGTATCGCAGGAGGAAATCTCCCACGCACGCGACGCTGTGCGCGCCGCGCAGGCGTCGGTCGACGCGGCGCAGCAGCAGCTCGCCTCGAACCGCGCACTGACCGCGAACACGACGATCGCGTCGCACCCGAACGTGATGGCCGCGGCAGCGAAAGTTCGCGACGCGTATCTCGCGAACGCGCGTAACGTGCTGCCCGCGCCGGTCACCGGGTATGTCGCGAAGCGCTCGGTGCAGGTCGGCCAGCGCGTGTCGCCGGGCAACCCGCTGATGTCGGTCGTGCCGCTGAACGCTGTGTGGGTCGACGCCAACTTCAAGGAAGTTCAGCTCAAGCACATGCGCATCGGCCAGCCGGTCGAATTGACCGCCGACATCTACGGCTCGTCGGCCGTCTACCACGGCAAGGTCGTCGGCTTCTCGGCCGGCACGGGTTCGGCGTTCTCGCTGCTGCCGGCGCAGAATGCGACGGGCAACTGGATCAAGGTCGTGCAGCGCCTGCCGGTGCGTATCGAGATCGATCCGAAGGACCTGGAGAAGCACCCGCTGCGCATCGGCCTGTCGATGCAGGTCGACGTCGATATCAAGGACGAGCGCGGCGACCAGCTGGTCAACGCAAAGAACACCGTCTACGAGACCAGCGTGTTCGCGAAGTACGGCGACGAAGCCGACGCCGAGATCGCGCGCATCATCGCCGAGAATGCCGGCGGCAACGCGCCGGCACCGGCCGCGGCGAAGTCGACCGGCACCGCAAAGATGATGTAACGGCTCCGCTTCCGGAAAACTACCGACATGGCACAGGCTCCTGTCTCCCACCCGCCCCTGCAGGGCGGGCAACTCGTGCTCGGAACGATCGCGGTGTCGCTCGCGGTGTTCATGAACGTGCTCGACACGTCCATCGCGAACGTCGCGATCCCGACCATCTCGGGCGACCTCGGCGTATCGTCCGACCAGGGTACGTGGGTCATCACGTCGTTCGCCGTCGCGAATGCGATCTCCGTGCCGCTGACCGGCTGGCTGACCGATCGCTTCGGGCAGGTTCGTCTGTTCCTCGCGTCGATCATCCTGTTCGTCATCTCGTCGTGGATGTGCGGGCTGGCGCCGAGCCTGCCGTTCCTGCTCGCATCGCGCGTGCTCCAGGGCGCGGTCGCCGGGCCGATGATTCCGCTGTCGCAATCGCTGCTGCTGTCGAGCTACCCTCGCGCGAAAGCGCCGATGGCGCTCGCGCTGTGGTCGATGACGACGCTGATCGCACCGGTCGCGGGCCCGATCCTCGGCGGCTGGATTTCGGATAACTATTCGTGGCCGTGGATCTTCTACGTGAACATCCCGGTCGGCATCGCCGCCGCGCTGGCCACCTGGTCGATCTATCGCACGCGCGAATCCACGGTGCGTCGCGCGCCGATCGACGGCGTCGGCCTCGCGCTGCTCGTCTTGTGGGTCGGCTCGCTGCAGATCATGCTCGACAAGGGCAAGGATCTCGACTGGTTCGCGTCGACGACGATCATCGCGCTCGCGCTGATCGCGGTCATTTCGTTCGCGTTCTTCGTGATCTGGGAGCTGACCGCCGAACATCCGGTCGTCGACTTGTCGCTGTTCCGGATGCGCAACTTCACGGGCGGCACGATCGCCCTCGCGGTCGGCTACGGGCTCTACTTCGGCAACCTCGTGCTGCTGCCGCTGTGGCTGCAGACCCAGATCGGCTACACGGCAACCGATGCAGGTCTCGTGATGGCGCCCGTCGGGCTGTTCGCGATCCTGCTGTCGCCGCTGACCGGCAAGTTCCTGCCGCGCACGGACCCGCGCTACATCGCGACCGCCGCATTCCTGACGTTCGCGCTGTGCTTCTGGATGCGCTCGCGCTACACGACCGGCGTCGACGAGTGGTCGCTGACGCTGCCGACGCTCGTGCAAGGCATCGCGATGGCCGGCTTCTTCATCCCGCTCGTGTCGATCACGCTGTCCGGCCTGCCCGGCCACCGCATCCCCGCGGCATCGGGCCTGTCGAACTTCGTGCGGATCATGTGCGGCGGCATCGGCACGTCGATCTTCCAGACCGCGTGGGACCACCGGAACAATTTCCACCACGCGCAACTGGTCGAGCAGACCAACCCGTACAATCCGACGTTCAACCAGGCCGTCACGCAGATGGGCAACCTCGGGCTGACGCAGGACCAGGCGCACGGTCTCATCAACAACATGGCCACGCAGCAGGCCGCGCAACTCGGCGTGAACGACCTGTTCTACATCTCCGCGGCGATCTTCGTGCTGCTGATCGGACTGATCTGGATCACGAAGCCCGAACGCGCGGGCGGTGGCGATGCGGGTGCGGCGGCGTCGGCTGCCCACTGAACACCGCGCTCGGACGCACACGCCAAACAAAAAGCCCGGTCGATTTCGACCGGGCTTTCTTTCATGCCGACGGCGCTTGCGCGCCGTGCATCACTCTGCCGTCACGACGAGGCGTTCAGGTGCCAGCACGCCGTTGGCCTTGCGAGCCACGCCGAGCAGCCGTGCCGCGTCGTACACGCGCACACGCTCGCCCTCCGCCGCGTCGATCGAATCGAGCGCCGACAGCGGCAGACGCTGGCCGTGCAGGAACCGCTTCGCGCAGGCTTCGTCGAGACGCACCAGCGGAAACGTCGACAGCAGCGCGTCGACCGGCTGAAGCCACGCATCGCGCGCCGCTTCGGCGGCGTCGGACAGCGCGTCGAGCGTCACCGCATGTTCGAGCGTCAGCGCGCCGACGCCCGTGCGACGAAGCATCGTCAGATGCGCGCCGCAACCGAGCGCTTCGCCGATATCCTCCGCCAGCGTGCGCACATACGTCCCCTTGCTGCAAGTCACGCGAAACGTCACGTCCGGCAGGTCGCAGGCCAGCAGATCGAGCGCATGGATCGTCACGTTGCGGCCTTCCCGTTCGACGGTCTGGCCCGCGCGCGCATATTCATACAGCGGCTTGCCGTCGCGCTTGAGCGCCGAATACATCGGCGGCACCTGCACGATCTCGCCGGTAAAGCGCGCGAGCGCCGCCTCCACCGCCGTCCGGTCGCATTCGACGACGCGCGTGTCGAGCACGTCGCCTTCGGCGTCGCCGGTGGTCGTGCGCACGCCGAGACGCATCGTCGCTTCGTAGGTTTTGTCCGCTTCCAGCAAGTCCTGCGAGAACTTCGTCGCCTCGCCGAAGCACAGCGGCAACAGCCCCGAGGCCAGCGGATCGAGCGTGCCGGTATGGCCGGCTTTCTTCGCGAGAAGCAGGCGCTTCGCGCGAATCAGGGCGTCGTTACTCGACAGGCCGACCGGCTTGTCCAGCAGGAGGACGCCGTCCAGCGCGCGCCGCGGCACGCGTGGACGCTGAGGAGCTGCAGTCGTCATGGTGCGCGCGCGCTCACTCGTCCTTCGCGGGCGCGTCGGCTTCGTCGTCGTCCTTCGCGCGCGTCGAGTTGGCTTCCTTGATCAGACGCGACATTTCCACCGCCTTTTCGATCGTCTGGTCGTAATGGAAATGCAGCGTCGGCACCGTATGAATGTGCAGGCGCTTGAACAGCAGGTTGTGCAGGTGACCCGACGCATGGTTCAGCGCTTCCTGCGTCTTGTCCGGATCGCCGGTGAGCGCCGTGAAATAGACCTTCGCGTGCGCATAATCCGGCGTGAGCTCCACGCTCTGGATGGTCACGATGCCGATGCGCGGGTCCTTGACCTCGCGCATGATGAGCTCGGACAGATCGCGTTGAATCTGGTCTGCAATCTGAACGTTGCGATTGGGGGAAGTACGTTTCCTGGACATGATCGATCCGTGATCCGTTTATCAGGATAAAGCGGCGCGCCGCTGGCACGCCACCATGAAAATGGGCGGGACAGGCCCAAGCCTGCCCCGCCCACGAGCCGATACGCGACGATTACAGCGTACGTGCGACTTCGGTCACTTCGAAGACTTCGAACTGGTCGCCTTCGATGATGTCGTTGAAGTTCTTCACCGACATACCGCACTCGAAGCCTTGCTTGACTTCCTTCACGTCGTCCTTGAAGCGCTTCAGCGATTCGAGTTCGCCCGTGAAGATCACGACGTTGTTGCGCAGCACGCGAACCGACGACGAGCGCTTGACGATACCGTCGGTGACCATACAGCCGGCAACCGTACCGACCTTCGGCACCTTGAACACCTGGCGCACCTCGACCATGCCCGTCACGACTTCGCGCTTCTCCGGCGCCAGCATGCCCGACATCGCGGCCTTCACCTCATCCACTGCGTCGTAGATGATGTTGTAGTAGCGAATGTCGATACCGTTCGCTTCTGCCAGCTTCCGCGCCTGTGCATCCGCACGCGTGTTGAAGCCGATGATGACCGCCTTCGATGCCGTCGCGAGGTTGACGTCGTTTTCGCTGATGCCGCCCACCGCGCTGTGCACGATCTGCACGCGCACTTCGTCGGTCGACAGCTTGAGCAGCGACTGCACGAGTGCTTCCTGCGAGCCCTGCACGTCCGCCTTGATGATGAGCGGCAAGTTTTGCACTTCGCCTTCGCCCATCTGCTCGAGCATGCTTTCCAGCTTCGCGGCCTGCTGCTTCGCCAGCTTGACGTCGCGGAACTTACCCTGACGGAACAGCGCGATTTCGCGCGCCTTGCGCTCGTCCGGCAGCACGATCACTTCCTCGCCCGCACCCGGCACTTCCGACAGACCCTGGATTTCGACCGGGATCGACGGGCCGGCTTCCTTCGTCGGCTTGCCGTTCTCGTCGAGCATCGCACGCACGCGGCCATAAGCCGTGCCTGCCAGCACGATGTCGCCGCGGTTCAGCGTACCGGACTGCACCAGGATCGTCGCGACCGGGCCCTTGCCCTTGTCCAGCTTCGCTTCGATCACGATGCCCTTGGCCGGCGCCTCGACCGGTGCCTTCAGTTCCAGCACTTCGGCCTGAAGCAGCACGTTCTCGAGCAGGTCGTCGATACCGGCACCCGTCTTCGCCGAGACCGGCACGAACGGCGAATCGCCACCGTATTCTTCCGGCACGACGCCTTCCGCGACCAGTTCCTGCTTGACGCGGTCCGGGTTCGCTTCCGGCTTGTCGATCTTGTTGATCGCCACGACGATCGGCACGCCACCCGCCTTCGCGTGAGCGATGGCTTCCTTCGTTTGCGGCATCACGCCGTCGTCGGCAGCCACCACCAGCACGACGATGTCGGTCGCCTTCGCGCCGCGTGCACGCATTGCCGTGAACGCCTCGTGACCCGGCGTATCGAGGAACGTGATGACACCGCGCGGCGTTTCGACGTGGTATGCGCCGATGTGCTGCGTAATGCCGCCCGCTTCGCCCGCTGCAACCTTCGCGCGGCGGATGTGGTCGAGCAGCGAGGTCTTGCCGTGGTCGACGTGACCCATCACGGTGACGACCGGCGGACGCGGCAGTTGCTCCGCATCGGTACCGGTCTCGCCTTCGACCAGCAGTGCTTCCGGATCGTCCAGCTTCGCGGCGACCGCACGGTGGCCCAGTTCCTCGACGACGATCATCGCCGTTTCCTGGTCCAGCACCTGGTTGATCGTGACCATCTGGCCCATCTTCATCATCACCTTGATGACTTCGGAGGCCTTGATCGACATCTTGTGCGCGAGATCGGCAACCGAGATGGTTTCCGGCACGTGCACTTCACGCACGATCGGCTCGGTCGGCGCCTGGAACGTCGATGCGCTGTCCTGGTGACGGCCGCGACCCTTCGGGCCGCCGCGCCAACCGCGGTCGACGCCGCCGCTCGAATCGCCGCGCGTCTTGATGCCGCGGCGCTTGGCCGCGTCGTCCTGCCAGCCGCCCTTGCCGCCACCCGGCTTCTTGTTGCGGTCGCCCGCGCCTGCCGGTGCCTGCGTCGTCGCCGGCGCTGCGCCGGCCGGCTTCTTCACGGCCGGACGTGCCTGCGCGCCTGCGCCTGCCGGCTTGGCCGGCTTGTGCAGCGTGCCCTTCGCTTCGGCCGGCTTCGGCGGTTCCACCGGCTTCGGCGGCTCGACTGCCTTGACCACGGCCTTGCGCGGCGTGTTCATCATTTCGCGGATCGCGCGTGCCTCGGCTTCTGCAGCCGCGCGACGCTTGCTGATCTCTTCCTGCTCGGCCCGCGCCTTGTCGGCCGCCTCGCGGGCAGCGTCCTCGGCCTTCTTCGCCGCTTCACGCTGGGCCGCACGTTCGGCGGCCGCGCGCGCTTCGTCCTGCGCGGACTGCGCACCGGCTGCTTCCTGCTGGGCTTCGGCGGCCTGCTGGGCAGCAGCCTGCTGTGCCGCTGCGGCTTCGGCCGCGGCGCGCTTCGTCGCTGCTTCTTCCTCGGCACGACGGCGCTCGGCTTCGGCCGCTTCCTCGCGGGCACGGCGCTCGGCTTCCTCGCGCTCGAGGCGTTCCTGGCGCTCGCGCAGTTCCTGCGCCTGCTTTTCGAGCAGTTCGGCCTCGCGGCGCGCTTCTTCCTCGCGACGCTTCAGATCCGCATCGTCATCCGCTTCGGCAACCTGCGCCTGACCCTGTTCCGCACCCTCGGCCACGTCGTCGCGCTTGACGAACGTACGCTTCTTGCGGACCTCGACCTGAATGGTGCGAGCCTTGCCCGTCGCGTCAGACTGCTTGATCTCCGACGTATGCTTGCGGGTCAGCGTGATCTTGCGCTTGTCGCCGTCGGTTGCGCCGTGCGACTTGCGCAAATGATCGAGCAGACGCGCCTTGTCCGCCTCGGACAGCGCATCGTCTTCACTCGCTTTCTGGACGCCCGCTGCCTGCAGCTGTTCGAGCAGCACACCAGCAGGCATTTTCAGTTCCGCGGCAAATTGGGCTACGTTGTTACTCGCCATTCATTCCTCTTAGTGCAAGGACCGATTCCTTGCGGTTAGCATCGGGTCAGGCCATACGGCCGCCATCAAATCAGTGCGCCATGGTCATTTCTCACTGGAACCAGTGTTCACGTGCTTTCATGATCAACGCCTTAGCGGCATCCTCTTCCATCCCGGTCATGTCGACCAGTTCATCCACAGCCAGCTCGGCGAGATCGTCGCGCGTCTGCATGCCGTGTTCGGCCAGCTTCGCGAGCAACTCCGGCGTGACGCCGTCAAGGCCCTTCAAATCCAGCGCTGCGTTTTCGACCTTTTCTTCGTTCGCGATCGCCATCGTCAACAGTGCGTCGCGTGCGCGGTTCCGCAGCTCGTGCACGGTGTCCTCGTCGAATGCCTCGATTTCGAGCATTTCGTTGAGCGGCACGTAAGCGATCTCTTCGAGGCTCGTGAAGCCTTCGTCGATCAGGATGTCGGCAACTTCTTCGTCGACGTCGAGACGCGCCATGAACAGCGAACGCAGTCGATCGCGCTCTTCACCCTGCTTCAGGGCGGATTCGTCCGGCGTCATGATGTTGATCTGCCAGCCGGTCAGCTCGCCGGCAAGGCGAACGTTCTGACCGCTGCGGCCGATCGCGACAGCCAGCTCGTTTTCGTCGACGACGACGTCCATCGAGTGCTTTTCTTCATCGACGACGATCGACTGGACGGCTGCCGGCGCGAGCGCGCCGATCACGAACTGGGCGGGATCCTCGGACCATAGCACGATGTCGATGTTTTCGCCACCGAGCTCGTTGCGCACGGCCTGCACGCGCGAACCGCGGATGCCGACGCAGGTGCCGATCGGATCGATCCGCTTGTCGTAGGCGATCACGCCGATCTTCGCGCGCACGCCCGGATCGCGAGCGGCTGCCTTGATCTCGAGCAGGCCCTGCTCGATTTCCGGCACTTCCATCTCGAACAACTTCATCAGGAACTCGGGCGCCGTGCGCGAGAGTTCGATCTGCGGGCCGCGCGCGGTGCGGTCGACCTTCGCGATGTATGCACGCACGCGGTCACCCACGCGCAGGTTTTCCTTCGGGATCAGCTGGTCGCGACGCAGCAGCGCTTCGACACGGCCCGATTCGACGATGAAGTTGCCCTTGTCGAGGCGCTTCACCGTGCCCGTCATGATCTTTTCGCCGCGCTCGAGGTAATCGTTCAGGATCTGCTCGCGCTCGGCATCGCGCACCTTCTGCAGAATCACCTGCTTGGCGGCTTGCGCGCCGATACGGCCAAACTCGATCGACGGCACCGGCTCCTCGATGAATTCGCCGACTTCGACGTCGGGGTTCTGCTCACGCGCTTCGAACAGCAGGATCTCGCGATCCGGCTCCTGCAAGCCTGCCTCGTCGGGCACGACGAGCCAGCGACGGAAGGTTTCGTGCTCGCCGCTTTCGCGATCGATATGGACGCGGATTTCGGCGCCTTCGTCGAACAGCTTCTTGGAAGCGGACGCGAGCGCAGCCTCGAGGGCGCCCAGCACCACATCCTTGTCGACGTTTTTCTCGCGCGCCAGCGCATCCACCAGCATCAACACTTCGCGACTCATTATTTGCGGCTCCTAAAGTCAACTTGCGGAATCAGGCGGGCTTTGTCGATATCGGCCAGCGTGAAATCCAGCATGGCTGCCTCGCCCTTCTTCCTCTCAAATTCCAAACCGATCGTTTCGCCATTCGGCGCGTGCAGAATGCCCCGGTACGTCTTGCGCCCGTCCAGCGGCTTTTTCAAGGTCACGGAAACTTCGCTACCGGCGAAGCGCTCGAAGTCGGCCAGCTTCTTCAACGGGCGGTCGAGCCCCGGTGACGAGACTTCGAGCCGTTCGTAATCGATGTTTTCGACCGTCAAGACGTGCTGGAGCTGACGCGTGACCTTTTCGCAATCTTCGAGCGAGATGCCGGCAGGCTGATCGATATAGATGCAAAGCATGCCGCGCCCGGTGCGCTCGAGATCCACCAGCTCGTAGCCGAGCCCGGTGACCGTGGTTTCTATCAGTTCCGTCAGTTGCACAGTGTCCTCTCAGGTGTTCGCGCCCGCCGCTCGCGATTCACCCGCGGGCGCGCGCCTTAGCCGGCGCAGGAAGCGCTACCCGAGATGCCTAACCGTTTCAGCAAAAAAAAATGGGCGGAACGCCCATCTTCTTACTGGTGGTCGCACCTGAGCCGCACATTGAATCCGTACGCCCAGCGACTCCGCGATTATAGCGATTTTTGGCGCAAACGCCAAGCCAGCCGGTAAAAGCAGCGTCCAGCCCGCCTTTACCGACCAAAAATGCGAAACCGGACTGTCCGACCAGGCGGCACAATCCGGCAGCGCGTATATATACAGTCAAAAGCAAACCGCGCAACGCGAAATGCCGATGCAACCCGACTCGCGCCAGTATTGCGGGCACCCCGGCGGCTTCACGCCGCCGACCGCCGGAAACGCTCAGCGACCGCGCGAGCGATTACGCTGCGGACGCTGGCCGCCGCGCGCACCACCGCCACCGTTGCTGGCGCCTTCGGCGCGATTGCCGTTCGGATTGCGGTTGCCGCCCTTGCCGCCGCCGCGCTTGCCGCCCGCGCCTTCACGCTTGGGGCCGGCGCCATACGACGCACGATTGCCATCGACATCGCGACCGCCGCCCGAGCGGTTGCCGTAGCCCGACGGCGAAACCGGCAGGCTGCCGTAGCCGCTCAGGCCAGGCAAGCCCGGGGCGCCACGTCGACCGCCACCGCGACGCGGCTGATCGAGCTGACCATGCGTCGTCAGCACCGGCTCGCGGCCGATGAAGCCCATCGACGTCTGCATCGGATCCGGCTGGCGGCGCTCGGCCTGCCCGCCACCACCACGCTTGCCCTTTTCCTCGGACGGCGCCTTCAGGCCGACGGTCGCCATCAGCTTGCGCACCTGCGCTTCGTCGAGCTCCTCCCAACGACCGCGCTTCAGACCGCGCGGCAGCGGAATCGGACCGTGACGCGTACGGATCAGGCGACTCACCATCAGGCCGGCCGCCTCGAACATCCGGCGCACTTCGCGGTTGCGGCCTTCGGCCAGCGCGACGTGATACCAATGGTTCGTGCCCTCGCCGCCGCCGTCGCGGATGCGCAGGAAGTTCGCCGGGCCGTCATCGAGTTCGACGCCGTGCAGCAGCTTCTGCCGCATCCCTTCGGACAGTTCGCCGACGACGCGCACCGCATACTCGCGCTCGACGCTGTAGCGCGGATGCATGAAACGGTTTGCGAGATCGCCCGACGTCGTGAGCATCAGCAGACCTTCGGTGTTGAAGTCGAGACGACCCACCGCGAGCCATTTCGCCGTCTTCATCGGCGGCAGGCGATCAAACACCGACGGACGACCCTCCGGGTCCGCGTGACTGACGATCTCGCCCGTCGGCTTGTGGTACAGCAGCACGCGCGGCGGCTTGTTCGGCAGCTTGCGCTTGACCGGCTTGCCGTTGATGCGGACCTGGTCGGTCGGCATGATGCGCTGGCCGATGTGCGCGGGCTCACCGTTCACCGACACGCGGCCGGCGACGATCAGCTCTTCCATTTCACGGCGCGAGCCCATGCCGGCTTCCGCGAGCACCTTGTGGAGCTTCGGCGCGTCGTCGTCCGGCGACAGCACGCGCTTGTTCGTCGGCTGGTTGCGGCCGCGACGCAGCATCGGCGCCCGTACGCCGCTGCCGCCGGCGGAATTGTCCGCATCGAACGCCGGCGACGTCACATAGGCGAACAGGTCGTCCTGCGACACCGCATCGCCGTCGGCCTTCGCTGCGCCGCCCTCGGCCTTCGCCGAACCGCCGCGCCGCGCCTGGCCGCCTTGCCCGCCCTGGGCACCCTTGGCCGCACCTTCGCGCTTGCCGGCCGGCTTGCGGCCGCCCTTGGCCGCGCCTTCCTTGCGCGGCGCGCGTGCGGGCTGAGCTTCCGCGGCCGGCTGCGCATCCGCGCCTTCGCCGCCCTGCGACTCGCCTTCGCCCTTCGACTTGGCCGCCGCGCGGCGGCGCGCGATCAGGCTGCGCGGGCCGCGCCGCAGGCCGCGGCGGGGACGCTCGTCACCACCCGCGGCCGGAGCATCCTGCTCCGGCGCATCGTCGGCACGCGCGGCCTGCACGGCAGGCGCGGACGATTCAATATCGTGGATATCAGTCAAAACAACCTCAAAATGTCAGGTCTCGCGCCCGGCTCGGGCGCGGCAAGAAGTCGGCCGCGATCAGGCGCGGCGCTGTTCGGGTTCTGCTTCGTCGTCCGGCAGTGCGTCGGCGCCGATGGGCGCGCTGGCACTGCGTACGGCATCGGCGAGGCTGTCGGACGTATCGTCCAGCAGTTCGCCGTCCGCGGGACGGGAGCGTGAGGCGTCAGCGTGGCCAGGCTCGCCCGGCATGTCGCCGGCCGCTTCCGCTCCGTCTCCGGCAACCGCGTCGGCGGCCGGTTTGCGATCTTCCTCGTTCCCTTCCGCGCGCAGCGACTCGGGCTGCTCGCCGGCCGGCGCTACTTCGGCGCCGCCCTGTTCCATCTGAACGCGATCAGCTTCCAGCGTATCGCGGTTCGGCATTTCCTGCGTCGCCGCACCTTCCGCTGCGGCGTCGCCCGGCAATTCATCCGGCTGCATGTGCGACACGTCGGCCGCCGCTTCGCCGGCTTCCGGCACCACGTCCGCTACCGGCGCGTCGCCATCGAAGTCCATCGCCTGCTGCGCGAGCAGCGCGGCCTCGATGTTCGCGGCCGGCTCCTCGAGCGCCGGCAGGTCGTCGAGCGCCTTCAGGCCGAGATCGTCGAGGAACTGCTTGGTCGTCGCGTACAGCGCCGGACGTCCCGGCACGTCGCGATGCCCGATCACCTCGATCCAGCCGCGATCCTCGAGCTGCTTGACCACCTGCGTATTGACCGTGACGCCGCGAATCTCTTCGATGTCGCCGCGCGTGACGGGTTGCCGATACGCGATGATCGCGAGCGTTTCGAGCACCGCGCGCGAATATTTCGGTGGCTTCTCGGGATGCAGCCGGTCCAGATAATGGCGCATCGCCGGCTTGCTCTGAAAGCGCCATCCGGTTGCCAGCGCCACCAGTTCGACACCGCGACCGGACCAATCCTGTTTCAGATCTTCGAGCAACGTGCGGACCGTGTCAGCCGACACGCCGTCGGCAAAGAGCTTGCGCAAATCGCCGAGTTTCAGCGGTTCTTGCGCGCAGATCAAGGCAGTCTCGAGGACGATCTTCGCCTCTTGGGTATTCATGCAGCTAGGCCAGACCCTGTGGTCAAACGAACCGGATCAACAAACAGACGAAAGGAACGGAAGACGCGCTCGCCCGATTCTGATCGGTCATATTGATGGGAGCACGAACCGGGGGCGGCGAACCAACTTCAAGCCAGGCCCAAACCGGACGGAACAGCACGGCTCAACGACGGAACCGCGTGACTGAGCGCCATCTTACGCAAAATTGCCCGGTGCGTAAAGATGAGCCGAACGGCCCGTCGCCCGCACGCCGCAGCAGCTCCGCCCCCGCTTCAACGCAGGCCCGCGCCGCGCGCGAGGAACGCCCGCAAGCGCTCGACGCCCGCGTCGAGCCGCACCGGATCGCACGCGTAGCACCAGCGCACGAACCCTTCCCCCTCCGGCCCGAACGCGCGTCCCGGCGCCAGCCCAAGCCCGGCCTCGCGCACCAGCGACTTGCAGAACGCGAGACTGTCGTCCGCGCCCGGCAGGCGCAGGAACAGGTACATCGCGCCCGGCGGAGGCGGCACATCGACGCCCGGCAACGTGCGCAGCGCGGCGACCAGGTGGTCGCGTGCGCCACGCAGCGCCGCAACGAACGAGTGCACGAACGATTCGCCGTCGCGCAGCGCGACTTCCCCCGCGGCCTGGATGAAACCCGGCGCACACGACGTGTTGTATTCGACCAGCTTCGACAAATCGCCCATGATCGACGCCGGCGCGACCAGCCATCCGAGCCGCCAGCCCGTCATCGCCCAGGCCTTCGAGAACGAATTCACGACGATGACCCGCTCGTCGCGCGACGCGATGTCGAGAAACGACGGCGCGCCGTCCGCGCCGAACGCGAGCCGTTCGTACACCTCGTCGGAAACCACCCAGATGCCGTGACGCCGGCAATGCGCCAGGACGGCCCGCTGGTCGTCGCGGGACATCGTCCAGCCGGTCGGATTGTTCGGCGAGTTCACGAACAGCATTCGCGTGCCGGGCGTCAGCGCCGCGAGCAGCCGGTCGATGTCGAGCCCCCAACCCTCATCGCCATGGCGGAGCGGCATGCACTCGACCTGTGCACCGAGAATCTTCGGGATTTCAACGAGGTTCGGCCAGAGCGGCGTAACCGCGACGACGCGATCGCCCGGACCGACCAGCAGCTGCGCGGCCAGCATCAGCGCGCTCACGCCCGAACTCGTCACGGCGATCGCGTCGGCCGCGGTCGCGCCGTGACGCGCGCTCACATAGGCCGCAATCGCGTTACGCAACGATACCGTGCCGAGGTTGTGCGTGTAGAAGGTTGCGCCGTCGCGCAGCGCCGCGGCAGCCGCGTCCCGAATGAATGCCGGCGTCACGCGATCGGATTCGCCGAACCAGAATGGCAGCACGTCGGGCACGCCGAAGCCGGCGTTCGCGACTTCCCTGATCAGCGACGGACGCAGCGCGCGGACCGCGCTGCGTGCCGTCGGCTCGCCCGTCGCCGGGCCGACATCTGCGGAATACGTCATCGAGAACCGCCACCGAGGAACACGATCCGCGTAGTGTACCGGCGTGCGCGCCGGATCAGCACCCTCAGTCGAGATCTTCAGCCCGCGCCGGCATCTGGCGCACGAGTTCCCAGATCGCCTGCGCGGCCGGCGACAGCGACCGGTCGCGGCGGCGCACCAGCTCGACGGTGCGCTCGGTACGCGGCGTCAGCGGCCGCGCGACCAGCGACGATCCCGCCGGCAGCGGCAGCGACAGCCACGGCTGCACGCTCACGCCGATACCGGCCTCGACGAGCCCGAATACCGTCGCCGAATGCCCGAGCTCCTGCATGACCGTCGCGTTCACCCGATGGGCTGCCAGCGCGGCGTCGATCAACGGCCGGCTTCCGGACGCGTGGTCGAGCAGAACGAGGCGCTCGCCGTCGAGCGCCGTCCAGGGCACCTCGGCCCGCGCCGCGAGCGGATGATCGGCGCGCGCGACCAGGCAGAACGAGTCGGTCATCAACGGTTCGCACACGAGATCGGCAACGGTGAGCGGCCCGATGACGACGCCGAAATCGACCTCGCTCGACTTCACCTTTCGCAGCACGTCGCTCTGCACGTCGTCGCGCAGGCCGAGCGTGACGAACGGAAACTGGCGCTCGCAGGCCGCGACGACGCGCGGCATCAGCCGGCACGCAATCGTCGGGCTCGCAGCGACGATCACGCGCCCCCGCCGCTGCTCGCCGATCTCGCGAATCTCGCGCAGCGTGTCGTCGAGATCGTCGATCAGGCGGGACACACTCGCGATCAGGTTCCCCCCGACGTCGGTCAACTGCACGTCGCGGGTCGTCCGGTCGATCAGCTTCAGCCCGAGCTCGGCCTCGAGTTCGCGCACGCAACGGCTGACCGCGGACTGCGTGAGTCCGATCTCGTCACCCGCGCGACTGAAGCTCCGGAGCCGCGCAACCTCGATGAATACGCGAAGCTGGCGCAGCGTAACGTTCATCCCCTCACCTCATCAATCGTCGATATCGATGCACGATTTTAATGCACGAAATCAGCGTCGGTTGGCGAATGCCGCACGGGCCGCACATGTTTCGCTGCGGTGCAATATCCACGGAAACGCACGTGGCGCGGGCGAATTGCACAAGATTGGTGATTGTCCTGATTTGCTGACGGGTTATTTTGGCGTCTTATACGCCCCTAGCTGACTTAGCCGTTAGCCCGCTGCCAAGCGGCTCTCGAGGGAATCGCCTCCGACATGGCACGCATCGTGCTTTACCTGACGCACAGGGCGCAGGTCGAGTCGGACGGAAGGCAGAAACGCCGCTGCCGGTCAACCGGACGCCCCCACCCGGCACTCGACGCTCGAGTGCTTGAAGAGTGCGCGGCGCAGGGCAGCGCACCGGAGTTAGCTTCGCTGAGGTGAGGACATGATGCTGTTCGACGATTTGAGAGATAACGAGTGGGCGCTGGTCGAAGGTCTGTTTTGCTCGGAACCCGCACGCAGTGAACGGCGCGGCCGCCCCCGCGTGGAGGCCCGCTCGGTGGTAAACGCCGTGCTGTGGGTACTGTCGACCGGTGAAGGCTGGTCGAAGCTGCCGGGTCGCTATCCGTCGCCGCCGACCTGCCGCCGTCGCTTCGACGAATGGCAGGCGGACGGGACGCTCGCCGAAATCGTCAAGCGCCTCGGCACGAGCGGCCGCCAGATCTCGCTGCGCGGGCGCATCGGGGCAAGCGCGGCGAAGCCGCCTGCACCGCCGAGCCGCGACCGGTTGCGCGGCGCCTTCTGGACCAATCCGGAATCCTGGCGCGCCCCCGTGAAGATGGCGTAACGCATGCTCGATCGGGCGGCTTCGGCCGCCCGGTTTCTTTCGGCGCCACGCGCTTTGCGCGGCGCCCGCGTCGTCGTCGATTACCGCTGTCGTGCCGCGATACATCTATTTACTATTATTTACAGCAAGCCTGCACTCCCGCGCTTACCTTAGCGTCATATCAACAAGCCGCGCCGATGGCTTGAAGGGAGCCCCGCCATGAAAACAATGTCACTGCTCGTCGCATGCGGCATTGTCATTTCGCTGGCGCTGACCGCCCCCGCTCACGCCGACGATCGCGCGAAGCCGCCTCACCGCCAGCAGGATCACCGAAACACCCTTCGCCAGCAACCGCCCGCCACGTCGCTCAATCGACAGACCGTGCCGCGCGGCGATTTGCGCGGCGACATCGCCAGCAACGCACGCGCGCGCATCGGCTCGCAGCCGACGGACCTGCCGCGTCATCCGTAGTCCACAGGCGTCATCCGTAGTCCACAGGATTTCGTCAAAGAAAATTGCCGAATCCGGGAACTGCTCGACATACGACGAGTCACATCCGTTGCCATGAGCACAGCGTGGCAACAGCAAAAGTATCCGGTACGCCCGTATCCTCGCGATACGGGCTTTTTTTTGAATGCCGCCGGCGACGGCGCGAGGTCAGGAGTGCGCCGCTACAGGCGGCTTTCGAGAATCGCCACGGCGCTCGCTTCGCTTAACGCGTAGTCGTCCATACGGCGATCGGTCCAGGAAAGCAATTTCTCGTCGCGCTCGAGGCGCGCGCATTCGGCCCGACCACTATCGGTCAGCACCGCGATGTCGACCGGCGCATGGAAACCGGGCGCGGGGGCAACCGTCTTCTGCCTGACCGTGTCCATCAGCCCCAGCGACCGAAGATACTCGAACACGCCCGGGCGGCGCGCCCACGGTACCTGGCGGTACTGCACTCGTCTCAATGCGTCGAGCACCGCTTCGTTGGAATACGTGGCCATCTCGATTCTTTCTTAAAGTGCAGCGACAATGCGAAGCGGCGCGCCGGGCGGGAGCTCCACCCGCCGATACCGCCACCGATTCTGGGGGCCGACGTTCGGCGTCGCGTCAGGGCCGGATCGTCAGCCGTCCATAAAAAGACACCATACCCCAATCAAATTGATTCTGTTCGATTCATTTGTACTTCTCTTCATCGGTTTCATGCTCTTCCGCAAGCGGCGGAGACTCATCGCGATCGCCAGCGTCGCGCTGCTCTGGCTGCTCGCGACAGGCTGGCTCACCGCGCCACTCATCGCATGGACCGAGGCGGGCGTGACGCCGGTCGAGCGCCCCGACATGCACGGCCGCACCACACTGATCATCATCGGCATCGGCACACGGCGCAGCGACACCGGCCTGCGGCCGCCGCCCGACGGCGAAGCACGCATCCGCACGACCGCGGCGCTCTATCGCACGTGCCGCGAGCAGGCCACCCGCTGCACCGTGGTGATGTCGGGCGGCGACCCTCAACATCACGGCGAAACCGAGGCGGCCGTCTACGGGCGCCGCCTGATCGCGGAAGGCGTCGCTCCCGGCGACCTCGTTCTCGAGCCGGACAGCCGTACCACCTACGAAAATGCGAAATTCACCGCTTCTATACTACGCTCACAACATGACGACTCGCGCATTCTCGTCGCATCGTCCTACCAGATGCGTCGCGCATTGCTCGATTTCCGCCGCTTCGGCATCGATCCGCAGCCCGTGTATTCCAATCGCCGGCGCGCGCAAACGGGCTGGCTGCCCCGCTGGCACAACCTGGAAGATGCGAATCAGGCATTGCACGAACTGATCGGCATCGCGCAGTTCCACGTCTACCGGTGGCTCGGCTGGTTTTGACGGCGACGCGTGCAGCGAACGCGAAAACGACTGCGCCGCGCGGGATGGCATGCGCATGACGGAATGCACGAAGTGTTGCGCGACTTCAACGGGGCCTTGCGCTGCACACCGATCCGGTGCACATTGATCCGTCACTTTTGTTACACTCGACACGCACTCGATTGCAGTCGCCAGACAAAACGGCAACATTCGGGTTCATCACCACTTAGCGGAGGTAAAGCAATGAAGAAGACGTCCCTGGCTATTCTGGTCGCGATGTCGGCGCTGACTGGCGCAGCGTATGCGCAAGAGAGCACGCAAATCCAGACCATCACCGACCCGGCCAAGATCGCCGAGATCGAGCAGCGCGCACAGGCACTGCAACAGCAGCAAGCAGCCGAGGCTGCACAGCCGGCGGTGCAGGAAGAGCACCACGGCAAGAAGGCTGCTCACCACAAGGCAGCGAAGAAGGCTGGCAAGAAGGCCGCCAAGGCCGCTCCGGCAGACGCTGCCAGCCAGTAAGTTCGGCGGCACCGCACAAGCGAAAAGCCGAATCCGGGCAACCGGGTTCGGCTTTTTTGGTTGCGGCGCCTGCGCGCTGTGCTAAAGTCGCGCACCGAAATTTTCCACCCGTGCGCACCCCGGTGCGGAGGACAGCATGAGCAACATTCAACTCGACATCGAGTGGACCGACGCAGCCACTCGCAAGATCAAGCAACTGATGCCGCGCGGCTCGGACGACGCCTTCCTCGCGCTGCCGCCGATCGAGTGCCTGCCGATGGAGGGCGACGTAATTTTCCTCGGTCCGCAAGGCAAGCAGCAACCGTTTATCGTCGCCGAACGTCAGTATCACCACGACGGCGACGCCGACTGGACGATCATCCTGATTCTCGACGTACCCAGCGCGTCGCACTGACGCGCCGCGGCGGCCGGCAATGTGTCCGGCCGCACCAGCCTGCTCATGCGGGCTTCGACAGCACGCGGATTCCGGACCGATCAACTCAGTGCGCGGCATGCGCATGCACAGCCAAAGCCACCCGGCCGTCCCAGCGCACGGCGAATCGCGCCAGCTCCCCACTCAGAAAAGATTGCGAATCAGCGAATCCAGCACGCGCCGGATCGCCATGTAGCGCATTGCGGCTCCACCAAAAAAATTGCCCGCGCTTCAGAAGAAGCGCGGGCGAAACCGTCGCCCTACGAGGATAGGCGACGGGGCCATCGAGATCCGCGCGAGGCGCGGATCGTCATCGGTTACGCCAACGCTCGCAGCGCCGGCATCTGAGACGTCGAAACCGTTGATCGGGCGCTCGCGACGCCTGCCCGGTCTCTGACGCCATCCTCCCTGTCCTAACGATTCGCACTTATAAAGCAGTTTGCGTGCCAGGCGCACTTTCGAAAATATGCCGTTGATCCATAAGGATATTTTCCGAGGTCACCGTGATGTAACACCCGTTCCTCCGCCGTAACGCGCGAATGTTACGTAACGTCACGACGGAGGGACGCGAACGTCCCGCACACGCCAGAATCGGCAGACGCGCGCGACCATGAAACAAGCCCGCCGGAAGGCGGGCTTTTTCGAAGAGCGGGAGCGTACCGCGATCAGCGCAGCTGATTCACGAGCAGCCCCATGATCTGCCGGGCCGGCCCCGACGTATCGATCGCACCCGAGTCGTCGACGATTGCCACACGCGTCTGGTCGGGCGTCAGCGCCTTCACGTTGACGCGATACTGCTTCGCCTGTTTTTCCTTCTTGCCGTGGAACAGCTGGCTCCAGAAGCCCTGCTCGGCCGAGCTCAGATCCTTCGGATCGACATAACGCACGAAATACAGCCCCTTCGTGCGATCGCGATCGTCGACGGTGAAATTCGCACGATCGAGCGCGAGGCCGACATGCAGCCACGACCGGTCGTATGGCTCGCCGAGCGTGACCTCGGACGGCACCGCGGCCGAATCGACGTCGTTCGCTTGCGACGACGTACGCGCGACGTTCTGCGCAGCGATCGCCGCGGCGGCGGCCTTCGATGCGTCGGTATCCGCCTTCTTGTCCTTCGGCACCGTGTTGTCGTTGATGTTCGCGATCGGCGGCTCACCGTTCTTCGCGCGCTGCTCGTTCTGTGCGAGCACCGCCATCAGCCGCTTCAGGTATTCGGTCTCGAGCGCCGGATCGTTGGGTTTCGCTTCCCACTTGCTCGAATCGTTGTTCGCGCCGGTGATCGCCTCGCGCATACCCTTCTGGCTAATGAACACGTAGGTGCCGCCATTCGGCGCCGAATCGAGGCGGGTGCGGTACTTGTTGCGCTCGGCCGTCACGTACGAATTGCCCATCGCCTTGGAGATCACGCTGCGGATCAGGCCGTCGTTGATCTGCGGATGGGTTTCGTTCCAGTCGGTTTCCATCACGCCTTTATCGCGCTGGTCGACGACGAGCAGGAAGCCCTGCTCCTGCCAGAAACGGCGAACTTGCGGCCAGATGTCGGCGGGCTTCTTGCCGTCGATCACGAGCCAGCTCTCGGTGCCGTCGCGCTGAATATGCATGCCGGCCACGGCGGGCGCGACGGTGTCCGTCGTGGGCGCCGCGCGCTGGACCTGCTGAAGCGCGGACAGGGAAGTCGCACCGCCCTGCGGCGGCAGCGAACGCTGATCGGCCGTCTCGTCGAGCATGTTGGGCGGCACTGCGAGCGACGCTTCCTTCGATTTGGAATCGCTCTTGTAGTCCACTTTCGTGGGCGACGACGTACCGCAACCGGCAACGAGCGCGCCGGTGGCGAGCACTGCAGCGAACCGCATGGTAAGACGAAGATCAGTCATGTTCGGGGAATCCTCTTCCGCTAAATCACGGCGCTTTCCGTGGATCAACCTTGCATTTTACCGGGGCCGCGCCGGGATGTGCAAAAAAGCGACCGGCAAGAAAAAACCCGCGTCAGCCTGAACTGACGCGGGTTCTTTGTCTGGTCGGGGCGAGAGGATTTGAACCTCCGACCACCTGCACCCCATGCAGGTACGCTACCAGGCTGCGCTACGCCCCGAAAGAAAAAAATTATAACAGACAGTTGGCCGCTTTAGAACGGGTCGCATGCATTTTGTGCATGTTCCTGCGAAATTTTTTGCGACATGACCCAACGGAGCAAGCCGGCTTCGACACGGGCGGCAACGCGCATCCGGCTATACCACGGTCCGGCCATGCGATCCGCCCCATGCTCACGGCCGGTGCGCGACACAGATGACCGTGAGGCCCGCCATCCGATTGAATCGGAACATCGGCAACTCGGCCCGGCAGATCAGCTTGAGCAAACCGTTGACGACCGGATGGTGTCGGCGCAACTGCGACGCCGGTTCGCGCGGTTGCCGACGCACCCGCTCGCTCAGTCGCAATGCCGCCGCGAGCGGGAACGTGAGGCCGAAGTAGTAGGCGCCGCGCTCGACCTCCAGCCCCGCACGACGCGCGACATCTTCGAGACCGTCGAGCGTATACCTGCGCTTGTGCTCGAGAAAATCGTCATGCGCGCTCCAGAGGAACTGAAACGCGGGAACCGTGATCAGGAACCGGCTGCCCTTCGGCGCACCCGCCACGTAGCGTGCAAGCAACCCGACATCGTCGTCGACGTGCTCGAGGACATCCATCAGCAACACGAGATCGGCATCGAATCGATCGACGGCCCGGCGAAAATGGACGGGCTTGCCGGCCGCCTCCCCGTCGGTGTCGTCGGTGTAGCTCGTATCGACACACCATGCTTCCGTCGCCTGCGTGCGCTCGAGCAAATGCTTCGAAAAGAAACCCGAGCCGGCACCGACGTCGAGTATGCGGTTCGCGTCCGACGTGCCCAGAAACCGACGGATCGCGCTCGCCTTCGACGCGTAGTACCAGTGATCGCCTACATCCGCTCCCAATACGTCGAGCTCCTTCAGATCCATGACGCCTCCCCCGTGTCGGCCACCATGCTTTGATCCATCCAGCCACTGACGCCGATCTTACCGCGCCGCCGCCGTCGCACGTACGGCAAGTTGCGCGATTCGCACGGGCAACCTGTGTCGCGCCTTAATCGAAAAGGACGATGGCCGATTCGTCGCGGATCGCTACCGTGCGCTTGCCCGGTGCGAGATCAACGCGCACGGCACATCGTCCGACTGCATGCCGATCGATATGGCACGTCTCCGCTTCGCCGCGCTGCGCGGCACGCCGGCGGCGGTTTCGATCGCAACGGCGGTCGCGACGTCCCGTCACCGTCTCAGACAAAGGCCAGTGAATGACTCAGAAAAGCGACATTTCCCGTCGACACTTTCTCCGGCTCGGTGCCGGCATGATCGGCATCATGCTGGGAGGCACGCCTCTTCTGTCCGCGTGCGGCGGCGATTCGATCGCGGTCGCCCCCGTCACGACGCCCAGGCTCGGTTCGGCAGCGAACTTTCGTGACACCGGAGGACCGGACGGAACGGGCTATGCCACCGCGAGTGGTGGAGCGATGAAGAAAGGCGCGATCTACCGGTCGTCCGCGCTCGCGCTGTCGGCGGCCGACCTCGCAACGGTCGATACGCTCGGCATCACGCACGTATGCGACCTGCGCACGACCGCGGAGATCCACGCGCAGCCGGATGCGCCGCTGGCCGGCGCCACCTGGCAGAACCTCAACGTGCTCGGCGTCGCCAGTATCGGTGCGCTCCCGACCGACGGTGCGACTGCCGCGGCCTTCATGCAAAGCATGTATCGGGCGTTCGTGACGTCGGAAACGGCACGGACGAGTTACCACACGCTATTCGCCGGCTTTGCCGCGTCCGGTGGCAACCTGGTCTTCCACTGCACGGCCGGCAAGGATCGCACCGGCTGGGCGACGGCCATTCTGCACACGATCCTCGGTGTCCCACGGCAGACGATCCTCGCCGACTATCTGCTGACCAACGTCTACAGCGCGTCGGAGATCGCCGCTTATGTCGCACAGGCGCGCAAAAGCGGCGGGCAGGATGCGGCCGACATGATGGCCGCGTTGCAGAGCGCGCAAGCGATCTATCTGCAGGCGGCATTCGACCAGGTTGTCGCATCGTACGGCTCGATGACGTCGTACATCGAAAACGGCCTGCAGTTGGACCAGACGACGCAGAATGCAATCCGGCGGAGCATGCTGGTCTGATCGGTCCTGCAGGCGGCGAAAGCACTGGCGCGTCAGCCACTCCCGCCCGCCGCCTGCACCCCGGATCGGACATCGCCTTCATCCGGCATGTCACTCCGCGCCAGCCAACGCCGACGCCGGGTTTGCCGATCCGGCGCAACGCGCGCCCCCGCCTCGACCGCAAAACCAAACGACCGTTTGATCTTTCTGCTCCGCCGCCGCGAATCCATTGTCCCGTCGCGCGCCGGCCGGTCCTGCCCGGACGCCCGCTGTTTGGTTACGCCGCTCTAGCGCGCTATGCCACACTGCACGGCATCGACGTCCGCGCCGCGCATCGCGCCGTGCGCCCTCGCCGATCACGACAAGACATGGAGACAGACGATGCGGAATGCGGTCCGGCGCGGCCATCGCACGCCTTTGGCATTTCTCGACTGGATGGCCGGCCCGCGACGCGCGGCCGCGTCGGTTTCACCGGGCGCCTCTCGTGCGCTCGGCTGCGGCGCGCTTGCGCTCGCGCTGCTCTGCGCCGGCTGTGCGGAACCGGCCGCGCAGCGCGACGGCAACACGTCCGCCGCATCGACGAAAATCGAGCGCGCCAAGGCCGAACGCCTCGCCCGCGAACAGCAGATCGCGCGCACGGTGCCGTCGCTCGCATCGCTGAGCCTCACTCAGCCGCGTCCGTTTACGCTGCGCGACTCGGGCCAGAACGGTGCGATGACGTTCCTGCGCGACGTCGATTTCCGCATCGTCAACAACCTCGGCTTCTTCATCCATCAACTGTCCGCGACACTCGTGCCGACGCAGGCCGGCGCGCCGATCGTGTTCGACGATCCGACGAGTTTCGAGATCGACGTGCACGAAGGCGCGGTCACGCTCGACAACGCGAAGCTGACCGCCCTCTTCAACACGTACATCTTCGGTTACCGCAACGCGCCGCTGCGCAAGCTCGCGGTGTCGGCAGGCGACGGCGTGATCCATCTGCAGGGCGAGATGCAGCGCGACGGCTGGGTGCCGTTCTCGCTGACCGGCACGCTCACGATCCGCGACGGCAGCCAGCTCGTATTCCACCCGACCGGCGTGCGCGTATCGGGCATCAACGCGCAGCCGGTGATGCGCGCGGCCAACGTGAAGATGGCCGATCTGCTGAAGGTCGAGACGCCGATCGCGCGGCTCGCCGGCGACGACCTCGTGATGTCGGTCGACAAGCTGATGCCGCCGCCGCGGCTGAAGATCAGGATCACCGCGCTGCGCGTGACGCCGGCCGGCCTCGACCTGACGCTCGACGACGGCTCGCACGCCGGCTTCGCGCTGCCCGCGAACGCGCCGCAACAGGCGATGTACATCCGCGGCGGCGACGTGAAGTTCATGCGCTCGATGCCGATGAATGCCGACATCCTGATCGGCCCCGTCGATCCGACCAAGCGTGACCAGCATTTCGTGTTCGACCTGTATCACTATCGCGACCAGGTATCGGCCGGCTATTTCAATTTCGACGAAAGCGGCGCGATGGCGATCCGGATGCCGTCGTACGCGGGCCCCGCGAGCGGTGCCGCGCTCGGCAACGCGGCCGCTCGCCTGAACGACAGCTTCCTCGCCGCGCAGCAGACCGCGTTGCACGACTCGCGCCAGCATTGGGAAGCGTTTGCACTCGCGGCCGGCACGGCGCAGCCCGGCATGCAGAAAGTTGCGATGCGGCGCTCGTCGGCCATCCCGTTCAACGAACGGCACGTGTCGAACCGCAACCCGACGATCCATCTGCACAATGTCGACTTCAACCTGTCCGGCGACATCGGCTTCCACGTCGAGGATCTCGACGTCCAGCTCGTCGCGAAACGGCCGGGCGAACCGGTCGACCTCGACGATCCGAACCAGTACGACATCCGCATCCTCGGCGGGACGGTCGTCGAATCGTGGAAGGCGATGTCGGCGCTCTTCAACAACTACCTGCTCGACTACTCGCCGCGCTCGCTGAACGACCTGCAGTTGAGCGCGGACGGTCAGGACCTGCGCGTCCAGGGCGGCATCAAGCTCTGGAATCACGTGCCCGGCGTGTGGCTGCCGACCGACATGAAGGGCTCGCTTTCGGTGCTCGACGACCGGCACCTCGCGTTCCGGCCGTCGCAGGTATCGGTGCTCGGCATCCCGCAGGCGACGCTGCTGCGCTCGCTCGGCATCGAGCTCGCGTCGTTGACGCCGCTGCAGCGCCGCGGCGCGGAACTGCGCGGCGACACGCTCGTGCTCGACCAGTACACCGTCTTTCCGCCGCCGGTGCTGAACGGCAAGCTCGGCCAGGCCACGGTCGAACGCGACGGACTGCGCCTCACGTTCCGGCGCGTTACCGACGCACCCACGCCGAAGCGGCCGCAGATCGACGCGCCGAGCTACATGTGGATGGAAGGCGGCGACATGAAGATGTTCAACGTGCTGGAACTGAACGTGCGCGCGCTGATCCGGAACTCGGCCGAGACAGGCCCGATGCGCTTCGACCTGTACAGCTACCGCAGCCAGGTCGCGCAAGGCTCGGTGCGGATGCTGCCGGACGGCACGCTGGTCGTCGACATGGGCAAGCCGAATCCGCTCGCATCGCGCTGATCCGGGCGGGCACGCGCGCATGAAAAAAGCCCGATGGCGCTTCGCCAACCGGGCTTCGTGTCGATCCGAGCGTCGCGCTCAGTCGTGCTTCAGTCCGTCGATCACGTCGAGGAGCGCCTGCCGCAGCGCGATCACGTCGACCGTTGCCCCCGGCTTGCCCGATGCACGCGCATCGGCGGCCTGCACGTCGGGCTCGACCGGCGCGCCTGCAGCACGCTCGCCGGCCGGCGAATCGAGCCGGTTGCGCGCCCCGTTGATCGTGAACCCCTGTTCGTACAGCAACTCGCGAATCCGCCGGATCAGCAGCACTTCGTGGTGCTGGTAGTACCGGCGATTGCCACGTCGCTTCACCGGTCGCAACTGCGTGAATTCCTGCTCCCAGTAACGCAGTACGTGCGGCTTGACCCCGCACAGTTCACTGACTTCACCGATCGTGAAGTAGCGCTTCGCGGGAATCGGAGGCAAGACGACTTTCTCAACCGTAGTGGTCATCGTCGGTTAACCGTCGGTAAAGGGTGCGCGGCAGCCGCGCGGAGACGTCAGCGCGCGGGCGTTACTCCGCGCCGTTTTCGACCAGCGCCTTCAGCTTCTGGCTCGCGTGGAAGGTTACCACCCGGCGAGCCGCGATCGGAATCGCCTCGCCCGTCTTCGGATTGCGGCCCGGACGCTGCGGCTTGTCGCGCAACTGGAAGTTGCCGAACCCCGACAGCTTGACGCTTTCACCGTTTTCGAGCGCGTCGCGGATCACTTCGAAAAACGCCTCGACCATGTCCTTCGCTTCACGCTTGTTCAGCCCGACGCTGTCGAACAGCAGCTCCGCCAGTTCCGCTTTCGTCAGCGTCGGCGTCTCGGTGGACGCCGGCGCCGAAGCGTCGCGGTTCATGGCACTGCGTTGCGCCGTCAGGAGGGCTTCGAATTCACTCGAGGTCATGTCGTTCATATCTGCCATACAGCGCGTTAAACCAAAACTCACGATGGGGAAGCGCCGCCCTCGAACGGACGGCCCCTCTCCTTAGCCGCGCAGGCGGGCACCAGCACGAGCCATCCGCTCGACCAGCGTCTGGATCGCCTGATCGACGACCTCGTCCTGCAGCGTGCCAGCCGCGTCCTGCAGCGTCACGCGGAAGGCAAGGCTCTTCTCGTGCGCGGCGAGACCACCGGAAGTATTTGATTTTGCACGAAATTCGTCGAAGAGTACAACCTTCTGAACGAATCGGCAGGCGTCTTCGGCCAGCGCCTTCTTCATTTCGTCGAAAAGCGCCTGAACCTCGACCGCCTGATCGACCACGACGGCGATATCGCGCCGCACCGGCGGGAATTTCGACACGTCGGTCGGCGCCGGCAGCGCACGTGCGATCAGCGCATCCGCGTCGATTTCGAACATCACCGGCGCGTGCGGCAGCTCATACTTCTGCATCAGGCGCGGATGGAGCTCGCCGATCCAGCCGACCGCGCGGCCATCGACCTCGATGCGCGCGCTGCGACCCGGATGGAGGGCCGGATGCTCGGCCTTCACGAAACGCGCGGCGGCCGGCGCGAGCAGCGCCTCGAGATCGCCCTTCACGTCGAAGAAATCGACTGCGCGGGTCGCGATGCCCCACTGCTCGTCGACCGCCGGGCCGTACGCGAGCGCGCCGACACGCTTCGGCTGCGTGTAGCCTTCGACGGTCAGTTCGCCGGCCTTCACCGACGGATCGGCGAGGAACACGCGGCCCGTCTCGAACACGCGAACGCGATCCGCGCGGCGGTTCAGGTTGTGGCGCAGTACCGAAATCAGGCTGCCGAACAGCGTCGTACGCATCACCGACAGCTGGCTCGCGATCGGGTTCAGCAGGCGGATCGGGTTGTCGTTGCCGGCGAAGTCGTGCTCCCACTCCGCATCGACGAAGCTGAAGTTGACCGTTTCGGCGTAGTCGCGCGCCGCGAGCGCGTGACGGATGTCATGGATCGAACGCCGCGTCTCGTTGGTCGCGCGCATCTCGCTCGTCGCGACCGGCGGACGTGCCGGGATCTTCTCGAAGCCGTAGATGCGCGCCACTTCCTCGATCAGGTCTTCCTCGATCTCGATGTCGAAGCGGTGCGACGGCGGCGTGACCAGGAATGCGTCGTCGTCACGCTCGAACGGCAGGCGCAGGCGCGTGAAGATGTTGGCGATCTCGTCGGCGTCGATCTTCACGCCGATGATGCGGTTCGCGCGCGACACGCGCATCTTCACCGGCGCGCGCTGCGGCAGGTTCACTGCCTGGTCGTCGACCGGGCCTGCCTTGCCGCCGCAGATCTCGAGAATCAGCTGCGTGATGCGCTCGACGTGTTCGACGGTCGTCGCGTAGTCGACGCCGCGCTCGAAGCGATGGGCCGCATCGGTCGAGAAGTTGTACTTGCGCGCGCGGCCACGGATGCTGTCCGGCCACCAGAACGCGGCCTCCAGGTAAATGTTGGTCGTGTCGAGCGTGACGGCCGTGCTGTCGCCGCCCATGATGCCCGCGAGGCTTTCGACCTGACGGTCGTCCGCAATCACGCCGACCGTTTCGTCGAGCTCGACCGTATTGCCGTTCAGCAGCTTCAGCGACTCGCCGCGCTTGCCCCAGCGCACCTCGATACCGCCGTGGATCTTGTCCAGATCGAACACGTGCGACGGGCGGCCGAGCTCGAACATCACGTAGTTCGAGATGTCGACGAGCGCCGACACGCTGCGCTGGCCCGAACGCTCGAGGCGCTCGACCATCCATTGCGGGGTCTTCGCATGTGCGTTCACGCCGCGGATCACGCGACCCGAGAAGCGGCCGCACAGATCGGGGGCGGCGATGCGCACGGGCAGCGTTTCGTCGAGCTCGACGCGCACCGGACGGATGTCGACCGGCGTCAGCGGCGCGCCGGTGATCGCGGCCGTCTCGCGCGCGATGCCGAACACCGACAGGCAGTCGGCCTTGTTCGGCGTCAGCTTGATTTCGAAGATCGTGTCGTCGAGATTGAGCGTATCGCGAATGTCCTGGCCGACCGGCGTGTCCTCCGGCAGGATCAGCAGGCCGCTGTGGTCCTCGGACAGCTTCAGCTCACGCGCCGAGCACAGCATCCCCTGGCTCTCCACGCCGCGCAGCTTCGACAGCTTGATCGCGAACGGCTTGCCACCCTCTTCCGCCGGCGGCAATTCCGCGCCGACCAGCGCGACCGGCACCTTGATGCCGGGCGCCACGTTCGGTGCGCCGCACACGATATTCAGCGTCGCGCCGGTGCCGGCGTCGACCTGGCAGACATTGAGCTTGTCCGCATCCGGATGCTTGACGACTTCGAGCACGCGGCCGACGACGATCTTCGACGTCGGCGGCGCAGCCTTGCTCAGCGATTCGACTTCGAGCCCCGCCATCGTCAGCGCGTGCGACAGTTCGTCGGTCGTCAGCTGCGGGTCGACAAAGGTTCTCAACCAGGATTCAGGGAATTGCATGGATGTCTACGTTCGAAACAGGTTAGATCGGCGCCCGGCCCCCGTCGGAAACGTCCGGCGGGCATGCGCGGGCACATGTCGGCGCGGCGCGTGCGTTATGCGAACTGGCGCAGGAAACGCAGGTCGTTCTCGAAGAACAGCCGGAGATCCTGCACGCCGTAGCGCAGCATCGTCAGGCGCTCGAGGCCGCTGCCGAACGCAAAGCCGATGTAGCGCTCGGGATCGAGGCCCATGTTGCGGATCACGGTCGGATGCACCTGCCCCGAGCCCGAGATCTCGAGCCATTTGCCGGCGTTCTTGCCGTGCTCGAACATCATGTCGATCTCGGCCGACGGTTCCGTGAACGGGAAATACGACGGACGGAAGCGCACGAGGATGTCGTCGCGCTCGAAGAATTTCTTCAGGAAGTCGGTATAGACGCCCTTGAGGTCGGCGAAGCTGATGTTTTCGTCGATCCACAGCCCCTCGACCTGATTGAACATCGGCGAGTGGGTCGCATCGCTGTCGACGCGATACGTACGGCCCGGTGCGATCACCTTGATCGGCGGGCGGTTCATGCGCGCGTAACGCACCTGCATCGGGCTCGTGTGCGTGCGCAGCAGCAGCTGGCGGCCGTCGGCGTCCTTGCCTTCGACGTAGAAGGTGTCCTGCATCGAACGCGCCGGATGGTTCTCCGGGCTGTTCAACGACGTGAAGTTGTACCAGTCGGTCTCGATTTCGGGACCGTCGGCCACGTCGAAACCGATCGAGCGGAAAATCTGTTCGACGCGCTCCCACGTGCGCATCACGGGGTGCAGGCTGCCTGCACCGGCGCCGCGACCCGGCAGCGTGACGTCGATCGCCTCGGCGGCAAGGCGCTGGTTCAGCAGCGCATCGGCGAGCGCCTGGCGGCGTGCGGTCAGCGCGGCTTCCACCTGCTGTTTCACGACGTTGATGCGTGCGCCTTCGGTCTTGCGTGCTTCGGGATCGAGCTTGCCGAGGCCCTTGAGCAACTCGGTCAGCGCACCCGACTTGCCGAGAAATCGTGCTTTCTCGTTTTCGAGCGTGGTGATGTCGGCAGCCTGTTCAAAGGACTGCTGCGCGTCGGCGACAATCTGGTCCAGATCCATAGATCCCATCATTTCCAACGTCATTCGGTCTTGGCGAGCGAAACTGCCCGCCAAACAAAAAAGGGGCTCGGAAGAGCCCCGTTTTCGCTGCAGCGGCCGAAACTACCGGAACATCGCTGCAACTAACCACGCAGTGCTAATTTCGCAATTAGGCTGCAACGGCGGCTTTCACCTGCTTGACGATCGCAGCAAAAGCAGCCTTGTCGAACACCGCCATGTCGGCCAGGACCTTACGGTCGAGTTCGATCGACGCCTTCTTCAGGCCGTTGATGAACACGCTGTAGGTCATGTCGTGCTGGCGAACTGCCGCGTTGATACGCGTGATCCACAGTGCGCGGAACACACGCTTCTTGTTGCGGCGATCGCGGTACGCGTACTGACCAGCGCGCATCACCGCCTGCTTGGCGATGCGGTAGACGTTATTGCGACGGCCGCGATAACCCTTGGCCAGGTTGATGATCTTCTTGTGGCGGGCCCGTGCGGTTACCCCACGTTTGACTCGAGGCATGTTTCTCTCCTTGGAGTATCAGTTGAGGGGTTACGCGAACGGCAGCATTGCGCGGACGGAGTTCAGATCGGAATCATGAACTGCCGTTGCGCCGCGCAGGTGACGCTTGTTCTTCGTGGTTTTCTTGGTCAGGATGTGACGCTTGAAGGCTTGACCGCGCTTGACGGTACCGCCCGGACGCACCACGAAGCGCTTTGCAGCACTCTTCTTGGTCTTCATCTTAGGCATGACGAACAACTCCAGTTTATTTGATGGCGATGGGTGTGCGGTTGGCTTGCGCCCTTGACCCGCCCTTCGAAACCCAGTCCACTTGTGTACGGCGAACCGCTTGCGCAGCCGCCGTCATTGTTGGCGCGCCGCCCTGACCGGGCAACGCACCGAACCACTTTCGAACCTGCGCGCCATGCGCGCGGGCCCGTTACTTCTTTTTCTTCGGCGAGAGCACCATGATCATCTGGCGCCCTTCCATCTTCGGCATCTGCTCGACCTGGCCGACTTCCTCGAGATCCGTGCGCAGACGCTCAAGCATCCGCATGCCGATCTCCTGGTGAGCCATTTCACGGCCGCGGAAACGCAACGTGATCTTCGTCTTGTCGCCCTCTTCGAGGAAGCGCACGAGATTGCGAAGCTTGACGTTGTAGTCACCGTCATCGGTACCCGGGCGGAATTTGACTTCCTTCACCTGGATGACCTTCTGCTTCAGCTTGGCTTCGTGCTGCTTCTTGGACTCCTGATACTTGAACTTGCCGTAGTCCATCAGACGGCAGACCGGCGGAACCGCTTGCGGCGCGATTTCCACCAGGTCAACATCCAGCTCTTCCGATTTACGGAAAGCATCAGCGAGTTTTACGATACCGAGCGGTTCGTTCTCGATCCCGACCAGACGCACTTCCGGCGCAGTGATTTCACCGTTGATGCGATGCGACGACTTATCAGTAGCGATGTTACGTTTCCTCTAAAAATTAAAAAAACGAGCCGCGCTGCCAGGGCGGTTACTTGAACGAGCGCAGGTCTTCCTGCAGACGCTCAACGAAGGCTTCGATCGGCATAACGCCAAGATCGACGCCGCCACGGGCACGCACGGCTACCGTTTGCGCATCACGCTCCTTATCGCCCACGACGAGGAGATAAGGCACCTTTTCCAGCGTGTGCTCGCGTATTTTATAGCTAATCTTCTCGTTGCGCAAATCGGCCGCCACTCTAACCCCTTGTTTTTGCAACGTTTGGGCCAGAGAGTGTGCGTATTCCGCCTGACTTTCGGCGATATTGAGCACAATTGCCTGGAACGGCGCGAGCCAGACCGGCATTGCACCAGCGTGGTGCTCGATCAGAATGCCGAGGAATCGCTCCATCGAACCGACGATCGCACGGTGCAGCATCACGGGCCGGCGGCGGCTGTTGTCTTCCGCGACGTACTCGGCACCGAGGCGTTCCGGCAGCATCATGTCGAGCTGCAGCGTGCCGCATTGCCACGAACGGCCGAGCGCATCCTTGATGTGGTACTCGATCTTCGGTCCATAGAACGCACCTTCGCCCGGCAGTTCTTCCCACGACAGGCCGCAGGCCGTCAGCGCTTCGCGCAGCCCCTGCTCGGCACGGTCCCACGTTTCGTCGGAACCCATGCGCTGCTCGGGACGCAGCGACAGCTTGATGTCGATGTGCTCGAAGCCGAAATCGCCGTACACGCTCATCGCGAGCTTGTTGAACGCAATCGACTCGGCAATGATCTGGTCTTCCGTACAGAAGATGTGCGCATCGTCCTGCACGAAGCCGCGCACGCGCATCAGGCCATGCAGCGCGCCCGATGCCTCGTTGCGATGGCACGAACCGAATTCCGCGTAGCGCAGCGGCAGGTCGCGGTACGAGCGCAGGCCGTGCTTGAACACCTGGACGTGGCCCGGACAGTTCATCGGCTTGATCGCGTAGTCGCGCTTCTCCGACTCCGTCGTGAACATGTTCTCGCGGTAGTTCTGCCAGTGGCCCGACGCCTCCCACAGCGAGCGGTCCATGATCATCGGGGTCTTGATCTCCTGGTAGCCGGCTTCATTCACGCGGCGGCGCATGTACTGCTCGACCTGCTGCCACAACGCCCAGCCCTTCGGATGCCAGAACACCATGCCCGGCGACTCTTCCTGCATGTGAAACAGGTCGAGTTGCTTGCCGAGCTTGCGGTGGTCGCGCTTTTCCGCTTCCTCGAGCATGTGCAGGTATTGATCCTGATCTTCCTTCTTCGTCCAGGCCGTACCGTAGATGCGCTGCAACTGTTCGTTCTTCGAGTCGCCGCGCCAGTACGCGCCCGCGACCTTCATCAGCTTGAAAACCTTCAGCTTGCCGGTCGACGGCACGTGCGGGCCGCGGCAGAGGTCCGTGAAGCCGCCGTGCGAGTACAGCTTGATTTCGTCGCTTTGCGGAATCGATTCGATGATTTCGGCCTTGTACTTCTCGCCGAGGCTGCGGAAATAGCCGGCTGCCTCGTCGCGCGACACAACGCGGCGCGTCACCGGCTCGTCCTTCTTCGCGAGTTCCTGCATGCGCTTTTCGATCTTTTCGAGATCTTCGGGCGTAAACGGGCGGTTATACGAGAAGTCGTAGTAGAAGCCGTTGTCGATCACCGGACCGATCGTCACCTGCGCATCCGGATACAGGTCCTTCACCGCGTAGGCAAGCAAGTGCGCGGTCGAGTGACGGATGATGTCGAGACCGTCGGCATCCTTGTCCGTGACGATTGCGAGCGACGCATCGCGATCGATGACCGTGGACGTATCGACCAGCTCGCCGTCGAGCTTGCCACCAAGCGCAGCCTTCGCAAGGCCGGGACCGATCGAGGCCGCAACCTCGGCAACTGTCACCGGATGCTCGTATTGTCGAACTGAGCCGTCAGGCAAGCGTATCGAAACCATAGCAATCTCCGTGATGCCGACAGTGGGCGGCAGACCAAGCACGCGATATCAAAGTCACGCGCGAAAATTTCGCGACAAAAAAAATGCGGCCCCGCTTTCGAGGGGCCGCATTCGATACTTCACTCAAACTGAAAGGGCGAAAGGGTTCCTCGACTAGCGTCGCTCCGAAAAGGTTTCGGTCAACGTTCGCGGTGTCATAACCGTATTCGCCTTGTTCGCGTTGAGTTATTTACTGCATCGAACACCCGGAAACCGGGCATTCTCAATTCGTTGGTAGGCTCGATTGGACTCGAACCAACGACCCCCACCATGTCAAGGTGGTGCTCTAACCAGCTGAGCTACGAGCCTAGAGAAGCTGAAATTATATGGAGCTATCGTTCACTTGGCAAGCGTTTTATGCGGTCGCAGCAAAATGATCGCGCTCCAACCCCATTTACAGGAGCGTCACGTCTTGCGCCCCGCCCGCACGACACCCGGCACTTCGCCGAGCAGCGTGCACGCGCGCTGGACCTGCGCGGAATTCGACACCTCGACCGTGAACTGCATGAATGCCGCATTCCGGCGGCTCTGCGTCTTCACGCCCACCACGTTCATCTTCTCGCGCGCGAACACTTCGGAGATGTCGCGCAGCAAGCCCTGCCGGTCGCTCGCCTCGATCATCAGATCGACCGGATAGACGGACGCGCCACGGCCGCCCAGCACGTCGGCCGACCAGGTCGTCTGCAACACGCGCTCCGGCGCCCGTTCGGCCATGCGCCGGAACGTCGGGCAGTCACTGCGGTGAATCGACATCCCCTTGCCCCGCGTCACGAAGCCGCTGATCGGGTCCGGCGGCGCCGGACGGCAGCAGCGCGCAAGCTGCGTCAGCAGCGCATCGACGCCGACCACCAGCACGCCGGTCGACGCGCCGTGCGCGACACTCGCCCCGCTGCTGCGTTTCTCGAAATCGGCGGGCGCCTCGGGCGCATGTTCGGGCGGCGGCGCATCGGACAGCGCATGCTCGACGTTGCGCAGGCTGAATTCTTCCTTGCCGACGACCGAGAACAGTTCCTCGGGCGACTTGAAGCCGAGCTTCGCGGCGAGGTTGTCGAGATTGACCGACGTCTTGCCCTCGCGCTGCAGCGTCTTTTCGACGAGTGCGCGACCATGCGCGATGTTCTCTTCCTGCTCGATCGAGTTGAACCACGCACGCACCTTCTGCCGCGCACGCGGACTCTTCAGGTAGCCGAGCTGCAGGTTCAGCCAGTCGCGCGACGGCCCGCCCTCCTTCACCGCGACGATCTCGACCGTCTGGCCGTTCGCGAGCGCCGTGTTCAGCGGCACCATCACGCCGTCGACGCGCGCGCCGCGGCAGCGATGGCCGAGCTCGCTGTGCAGGTGGTACGCGAAATCGACCGGCGTCGCGCCCTGCGGCAACGCAATCACCCGCGCCTGTGGCGTCAGCACGTAAATGTGGTCGTCGTCGAGCGATGTCTCGCGCAGTTGGGCCCACGCCTGGTCACCGGATACTTCCGTGCCGTCCTCGACGTCGTCCTTCCATGCGAGCAGCTGGCGCAGCCACGCGATCTTCTCGTCGTACTTGTCGCTCGCCGAGAACTGACCGCCATAGCCGCGCGCGCCCGCCTCCTTGTAGCGCCAGTGCGCGGCGACACCGTACTCCGCGAAACGGTGCATTTCCTGCGTGCGGATCTGCACTTCGAACGCGCGGCCGTCGTCGCCGATCACGACCGTATGCAGCGACTTGTAGCCGTTCGGCTTCGGACGCGAGATGTAATCGTCGAATTCCTTCGGCACCGGCTGCCACAGGTGATGCACGATGCCGAGCACCGCGTAGCAATCCTTGATGTCCGGCACGATCACGCGGAACGCGCGCACGTCGTACAGCTCGGAGAAATCGAGCTCCTTGCCGCGCATCTTGCGCCAGATGCTGTAGATGTGCTTCGGCCGCCCGCTCACGTCGGCCGGGATGTGCGCTTCCGCCAGCTCGTGCTGCAGCCGCTCGATCGCCTGCGCGACGTACGCCTCGCGTTCGATGCGCTTTTCATCGAGCAGCTTGGCGATGCGCTTGTAGGTGACCGGATCCTCGAAGCGGAACGCGAGGTCCTCGAGCTCCCACTTCAGTTGCCAGATACCGAGACGGTTCGCGAGCGGCGCATAGATCTCGAGCGTCTCGCGCGCGACGTCGGGCGGCGGATCGATCTTCGCCGCCGCGTAGTAGCGCAGCGATTGCAACCGCGACGCCAGCCGGATCAGCACCACGCGGATGTCCTGCGCGAACGCGAGCAGCATCTTGCGCAACGCCTCGATCTGCGTGCGCCGCTCTTGGGCGGCGTCGCGCCCGGCGTCCGGCATTGCGTTCTGCGCCGCGCGCAGGCTGACGGTGCCGAGCCGCAGCAGCTTGCGCACGTCGGATACGAGCCGCGCGACCTCTTCGCCGAAACGTTCGGTCAGCTCCCGCTCGGGATCGCTCAGGTGCGGCGTCAGCACGAACAGCGCGGCCGCCTGCATCGCGTGCGGATCGACGTTCAGCGTGCGCATGATCGACGCCGTGCCCGCCGAATGATCGGCCAGCAGCTCGCCCGACGACAGGCGCGCGTCACCGGCACGCTCGCGCACGAACGCGAGCACGTCGTCGAACGACGGTGCCGCGACGGAAGAAGCGGAAACGGGCTCGGTCATCGCACGGCCTGGCGCATTGCTGTCATCGGAATGCTTCGCTCAGCTCCGTTGCGCGGCGACGACGACGATCTCGACGAGCAGCGCCGGATCCGCGAGCTTCGCCTCGACGGTCGCGCGCGGCGGCGTATTGCCCTGCGCGACCCACGCATCCCACTCCGCGTTCATGCCCTCGAAGTTCGCGAGATCCGAAATGTAGATCTGCACCGACAGCAGATGTGCCTTGTCGCTGTTCGCTTCGGCGAGCAGGCGGTCGATGTGGCCGAGCACTTCGCGCGTCTGGCCCTTGATGTCCTGGGTGGTGTCTTCGGCGATCTGGCCGGCCAGATACACGGTACCGTTGTGGATCGCGGTTTCGGAGAGGCGCGCTCCGACGTGGTGACGAATGACTGCCATGGAATGTTCCGGTCGTATGAGTGGGTGAGAATCGGCGACGACGCGGCCCGCGTGCCGCCGAACCGCATATTATGACGCGTTTATGCGCCGCCTTCGACGAAAAACCGGCGGGCAAGCGCAATCTGGTCATCGCCGATGAACGCCGGCGCATGGCCCACGCCCTGGATCTCGGCCTGCGTCACGTGCCGGCCGCGACGCACCATCTCCGCCACCGTATCGCGCGACAGCAGGTCGGAACGCTCGCCGCGCACGACGAGCAGCGACGCGTCGGTGGTCTCGATCGCGCGCCACAGCGCGGCCTCGCCGAGCGCGGCCAGCTCGGGCGTCGTCGCCTTGAACGGCTCGGCGATGCGCGGATCGTAGCGCATCGTCCACCCCCCGTCGGGTAGCTCACGCAGCAGCGGCCCGTTGATCTCGCGCCATTCGTCGTCGGTCAACGCGCCAAACGGCAGCGACAGCGACGTCAGATAGTCGATGCCCTCCTGTTCGGTCGCGAAACGCGGCTGCACGCCGAGGTATTCGCCGATGCGCGTCAGCGAATCGGGCTCGATGCGCGGGCCGACGTCGTTGACGATCATCCGGCGCAGCGGCGAACCGGGAAGCCCCGCGAGCGCCATGCCGATCAGGCCGCCCATCGACGTGCCGAACCAGTCGACCGACTCGACGTCGAGCCGCGCGATCAGCGTGACCATGTCGGCCACATATTGCGGAATCGCATAAAGCCGCGGATCGGCGAGCCAGTCGGAGCGTCCGCGCCCGACGACGTCGGGGCAGACGACGCGATACGTATCGGACAACGCGGCGGCAAGCCGGTCGAAGTCGCGCCCCGAACGGGTCAGGCCGTGCACGCAGACCAGCACGCGAGGATTGGCGGGGTCGCCCCATTCGGTATAGGCGACATGGTGAAGGCCGGCGGCGCTCGCACACTGCACGCGTCGCTGACGGGGAACCGGAGGATTCGCTGAGGTTGTTGGCATCGTTGGCATCCTGTCGAACGGGGGCGGTGCGGCGGGCAACACTCGCGCCGCCCGATGCGAACGATTGTAAACCGCTTCGCAACGACGGGCCGTGACGCGGCCGCGGTCATCCGACGCCTCTTCGCGACCGCTCACGCACTGCGGCGCCACGCCTCGCGCAACTGGTCGCGCAGGAAATCGACGAACGCCCGCACGCGCAGCGGCACGTGACGGCCACCGGGATAGACGGCATGGAGCGGTGCCGCAGGCGCCGCGAATGTCGGCAACACACGCACCAGCCGGCCGGCCTCGAGATCGGCACCGACGTCCCAGATCGACTTCAGCGCAATGCCCGCGCCCTCCAATGCCAACGTACGAGCCGCACCGCCGTCGTTCGTCAGCAGCGCGGCCGTCACTTCGACCGCCACTGCGCCCTGTGCACCGTCGAACCGCCACTCCGTACGAGGCTGGTCGCCCATCACGATGCATCGATGTGCACGAAGTTCGGCCGGATGAGCCGGCAGCCCGTGCACGGCGAGATAGCTCGACGACGCGCAAAGCACGCGATGATTCGGCGCCAGTTCGCGCGCGATCATCGTCGAATCGGCAAGGCTGCCGATCCGCACGGCAACGTCGATGTCCTGCGCGAGCAGATCGACGATCGCGTCGGTCAGCATCAGTTGCACGATCAACTCCGGATGTTGCCGCTGAAACGCTGCGACGAGCGGTGCGATCCGCAGCCGGCCGAGCTCGCCGGGCGCCGTCAGGCGCAGCACGCCGCTGACCGTGCCGCGACGGTCGCTCATCAGCGTTTCGGCGCGATCGACCTCGGCCAGGATGCGCAGCACCTGCGCATGGAACTGCGCCCCGTCGTCGGTCAGCGTCTGCTGCCGCGTCGTCCGGTGCAGCAGACGCACGCCCAGTTGCGACTCGAGATGCGCGAGCCGCTTGCTGACGACGGACAGCGACAAGTCAAGCTCGCGCGCCGCCGCGGACAGGCTGCCGGCCGACACGATTCTCGCGAACGTATCGAGCGCCGGGAGATCGTCGATCAGCATCGCGGCACCTGCCCTGCGTCGCCCTTTCCTTTTTTCGAAGAATCCATTCGCCTTTTCCCCGTATTTCAGCTCGAAACGGAAACCTACCATACCTGTACCGCGTCGCCCCACGACGCCATCCAGAGGACACCCGAAACCATGTCGATCCCCTTTCGTTCGATCGCACGCCCGATCAGCCGCGTCATCGCTGCAGCGGCCTGCGTCGTTGCGCTGTCGCCTGCCGCGTCCCGCGCCGCCGACCTTCTCGATGCGCACAGCCTGACGGTCGCGGCCGACGTGCCGGCTACGCAGGCACGTGCGCAAATCCTCGCCGCGCGTCGCTACGGCACGTTCTGGAATACCGGTGATGCCGCCCTCGCCCGCGCCGCACTCGCGGCCGATTTCGTCGACCGAACGTTGCCGGCCGGTCGTGAGCAAGGTGTAGCGGGACCGCTCGCGGCGTCCGGCACGATGCGTACGGCCATCCCGGACCTGCGCTGCGACATC
Source organism: Burkholderia sp. RF7-non_BP4 (assembly GCF_001521935.1). Classification (NCBI taxonomy): domain Bacteria; kingdom Pseudomonadati; phylum Pseudomonadota; class Betaproteobacteria; order Burkholderiales; family Burkholderiaceae; genus Burkholderia; species Burkholderia sp. RF7-non_BP4. Next base: position 102,385 of record NZ_LOTA01000062.1, read on the forward strand.
GAACAGATGATCGTGGCGGGCGACCGTGTCGTCGTGCACCTGCACTTTCGCGGACATTTCACCGGCACGTTCAATGGAACGATCGGAAGCGGACAGGCGATCGACTTCATCGCGACCGACATCTACCGGATCGACCACGGCCGGATAGCGGAAAACTGGCACATCGAGGACAACCTGACGCTGATGCGTCAGCTCGGGCTCGTCGGCTGACGGAGGAAACGATGACTCACCGCAATCACGGTTCGACAACGCATCCGGCTCGCCGCACGTTTCTTGCACAAGCGGGCGCCGGGCTGGCAGCCGGCATCGCGATGGCCGCGGGCGCCGCCGGGTCGGCGACGGCCGCCCCGACACCGGGCCCCGCATCGGCAGTAACCGGCGGGTTCTGGCAGGACGACACGCGCCTCGTCATCTCGATCTCGATGCAGTTCGAGGCCGGCGGACAACCGCCCAAGGGCGCGGACAGTCCGTTCCCGTCCGTCGAATTCCCGTCGTCGGTGCCGGTCGATCTGGCCTCGGCCACGTGGTTCGCATATGGCTACCGCGAAGGCATTCCGCGCCTCCTCGATCTGTGGGACCGGCATGGCGTGAAAGTCACGTCGCACATGATCGGAGAGGCCGCGCGCCGGCATCCCGAACTGGCACGCGAGATCGTGTCGCGCGGCCACGAGGCGGCCGCGCACGGCCCGACCTGGCGATCGCAATTCGCAATGAATCGCGACGACGAGCGCCGCTTCCTCACCGAAGCCCGCGACATGGTCGAAGCAGTGACGGGACGGCGCCCGATCGGCTACAACTGCAACTGGCTGCGGCGCGGACCGAACACGCTGCCGCTGCTGCAGGAGCTCGGCTACCTGTATCACATCGACGACGTCAGCCGCGACGAGCCCTTCATCGAAACCGTCGACGGTCGCGATTTCGCGGTCGTTCCGTACACGTTGCGCAACAACGACATCCTGCTGATCGAAGGCCGCAACTATTCGCCGACGATGTTCCTCGAGCAGATCAAGCTCGATTTCGACCAGTTGTACGCGGAAGCCGGACAGCGGCGGCGATTGATGTCGATCAGCGCGCATGACCGGATCAGCGGCACGCCGCAGATGGTCCGTGCGTGGGACGCATTCCTGCACTACGCTCGATCGCATCCGGGCGTTGCCTTCATGCGCAAGGACGACATTGCCCGCTTTGCCCTGCACAGCCCGTCGACGTTGCGCGAAGCCGAAACGATCTGACCGGATTGCGCTCACCTCATCACTTCGGAAGGACCACCATGAACGATTCACTCCCTGGAAAGAAGGTACTCGTCGTCGGCGGCAGTTCCGGCATCGGTGCCGCCGCCGCGAACGCATTCGCACAACGCGGCGCTGTCGTGACGATTGCATCGCGCGACCCGGCCCGGTTCAATGCAGATGTCGCGCCGGGCGCGCAAGTCCGCGCCGAAGCGCTCGACATCACCGATACGACGGCCGTCGATGCGTTCTGCGCGCGCATCGGCCAGTTCGACCACGTCGTGATTTCGGCCGCGAAGACGGCGACGGGCCCGGTCCGCGCGCTGCCGCTTGCCGACGCGCAAGCCGCGATGGACAGCAAATTCTGGGGCGCATACCGCGTCGCACGCTCGATCGATATCGCGCCCGGCGGCTCGCTGACGTTCGTGTCGGGCTACCTCAGCGTACGGCCGAACGCATCGTCGGTCCTGCAGGGCGCGATCAACGCGGCGCTCGAGGCGCTCGCCCGCGGCCTTGCACTCGAGTTGGCGCCCGTGCGTGTGAATGCCGTGTCGCCCGGCCTGATCGCGACGCCATTGTGGGACAAGCTCGCGCCCGATGCGCGCGACGCGATGTACGCGGGCGCCGCGCAGCGCCTTCCGGCACGCCGCGTGGGCCAGCCGGAGGACGTCGCGAATGCGATCGTGTATCTGGCGACAACGCCTTATGCGACCGGCTCGACGGTGCTGATCGACGGCGGCGGTGCAATCGCGTAGCGTATGCGTCCATGACAAAACGCCCCGCGTTCCATCGCGGAACGCGGGGCGTCGAGAGTCGTGCCGAAAAGCGGTTGCTTAGGCGACCGCGCTCACATCGAGCGGTGCGCCCGTCTTCGTCTGGATCTCTTCCACGCTTACGCCGTCGGCGAGCTCGAGTACCTTCAGGCCATTAGGCGTCACTTCGATCACGCCGAGATCGGTGATGATCAGGTCGACCACGCCGACGCCCGTCAGCGGCAGATTGCATTCGTCGAGGATCTTGTGCTGGTCGCCCTTCGCGACGTGCTCCATCAGCACGACGACGCGCTTCACGCCCGCGACGAGGTCCATCGCGCCGCCCATCCCCTTGATCATCTTGCCCGGGATCATCCAGTTCGCGAGGTCGCCCGTCTTGCTGACCTGCATCGCGCCGAGGATCGCGAGGTTGATGTGGCCGCCGCGGATCATCGCGAACGAATCGGCCGACGAGAAGATCGACGAACCCGGCAGCGTCGTGACGGTCTGCTTGCCGGCGTTGATCAGGTCGGCGTCGACTTCGTCCTCGGTCGGCGACGGGCCGATGCCGAGCAGGCCGTTTTCCGACTGCAGCCACACCTCGACGCCCGCCGGCACGTGGTTCGCGACGAGCGTCGGCAGCCCGATGCCCAGGTTCACATAGAAGCCGTCCTGCAGTTCCTTCGCCGCGCGCGCGGCCATCTGGTCACGATTCCAGGCCATGTCAGTCTCCTTTCGCGCGTACGACGCGTTGTTCGATGCGTTTTTCGGGCGTCGCGTTCAACACGATGCGCTGCACGAAGATCCCCGGCGTATGGATCTGATCCGGATCGAGCGTGCCGTTCTCGACGATCTCCTCGACTTCCGCCACGGTGATCTTGCCCGCCATCGCGCACATCGGGTTGAAGTTGCGCGCGGTGCGGCGATAGATCAGGTTGCCGGATTTGTCGGCCTTCCACGCCTTCACAAGCGCGACGTCGGCCGTCAGCGACGGCTCGAGCACGTAGTGGCGATCACCGAACTGGCGCGTTTCCTTGCCTTCCGCGATCACGGTGCCGTAGCCGGTGTTCGTGAAAAACGCGGGGATGCCGGCGCCGCCCGCGCGCAGCTTCTCGGCGAGCGTGCCTTGCGGCGTGAATTCGAGTTCGAGTTCGCCGGCCAGGTACTGGCGCTCGAACTCCTTGTTCTCGCCCACGTACGACGAGATCATCTTCTTGATCTGGCGCGTTTCCAGCAGCAGGCCGAGACCGAAGCCGTCGACACCCGCGTTGTTGCTGATGCAGGTGATGCCCTTGACGGCGGAATCGCGCAGCGCCGCGATCAGCGCCTCGGGAATCCCGCACAGGCCGAAGCCGCCCACCGCGAAGGTCTGTCCGTCGCGGACGATCCCTTCCAGCGCGGCAGCCGCGCTTGGATAGACTTTGTTCATCTGTATGTCCCTTCCTCTATGGAAACCAGCAAAACCGGCTCACGCGCCCACTGGGCCGCAAGCCCGCCGCATCATTCTATGCATGCACGGCGATACCTGCGTCGAAGCGCGCTGTTTTTATATCGCGACAAGGCGCCGCGAGATGCCTGAAAGGGTACGATGCGGCGCGGATGCGGCACAATACGCAAAAATACATAAGCGTTTGCCTCCGCTTGCCTGCGCCATGCCCGCTCTCGATTACCAGACTGCCTTTCACCTCGCGCCGCTCGGCCTCGTGATGTCGCGCGACCGCGTGATCGAGGACTGCAACGACGCGCTCGCGTCGATCTTCCGCTGCGCGCGGGCCGACCTGATCGGAAAGTCGTACGAAGTGCTCTATCCGTCACCGGACGAATTCCAGCGCATCGGCGAGCGCATTTCGCGCGTGATGATCGCGAACGGCACCTACGCCGATGACAGAATCATGAAACGAGCCGACGGCGAGCTGTTCTGGTGCCACGTGACGGGCCGCGCGCTCGACCGCACCGCACCGCTCGCGGCCGGCGTCTGGACGTTCGAGGACCTGAGCGCGACGCGCCGCGTCGCCGTCGAGCTGACGCCGCGCGAGCGCGAGATCGCCGCGCAGCTCGCGACCGGCAAGACCAGCAAGCAGATCGGGCGCGTGCTCGACATCAGTTCGCGCACGGTCGACATCTATCGGGCGCGGCTGATGCGCAAGTACGGCACGAACAATACGCCGGAACTGCTGCAGCGCCTGCTCGGCCAGTAAAAGCACCCCGGAATGGCAATCGGCCGCGTGAAGCGGCCGATTCGGGAGATCAATGGAAAATGGCGACACACCGGCGCCCGGGCGCCGGCTTCGGTGCCGCCGCGCTCAGCCGACCTTCGCCGCGAGCGCTCGCTCGATGGTGTCGCGCAGCAGTTGCGGCAGCGGCACCGACTTGCCGAGCGCGTAGTCGACCCATACGCAGCGCGCGTTGCCGCGCGCATAGACGTGCTCCGGATCGTCCGCGCGCGTCAGCTCGAAACCGGTGTCGAAGCTGCTGCGGCCGGGCTTCGCGGCCGACATCCTCGCGATCACGTCGCCCGGATAGTGCAGTTGCTTCAGGAACTCCATCGACGCCGTGACGATCACGGGCCCCTGCCCCTCACCGTTGCCGCCCGCGATGCCGAGTTGCTCGAACCACGAGATCCGGGCCTGCTCCATGTAGCGGAAATAGACCGTGTTGTTCACGTGGCCGAACGCATCCATGTCGCCCCAGCGGATCGGCATCGACATTTCAAATACGGGGGAATATTCGCTCATTGCAGTCTTCTTTGTTGCTGAATGTCATCCACTCAGGCGAGGCCGAAGCCGTCGTCGGCGGAGATAATCGAGCCGTTGATGAACTGCGACTCGTCGGCCGCGAGCAGCAACAACAGCCCGTCGAGATCCTGCGGCTTGCCGACGCGCCGGCGCGGCAGCATCGACTGCAGCTTCTGGCCCTGCTCGGTTTCCCACAGGTAATGATTGATTTCGGTATCGATATAGCCCGGACAGATCGCGTTCACGTTGATTCCGTGGCGGCCCCATTCGAGCGCCATCGCACGCGTCATCTGCACGACCGCCGACTTGCTCATCGCATACAGCCCGATCTGCGGAAACACGCGCAGCCCGGCCACCGAAGCGATGTTGATGATCCGGTAAGGCGGCTTGCCGTTGCCGTTCCCGCGCATGATCATCCGCTTCGCGACTTCCTGCGCGACGAAAAATGCGCCGCGCGTGTTGGTGTCGAACACGAACTCGAAATCGGCCGGCGTCACGTCGACGAGCTTCTGCATCGTCGAGACGCCCGAATTGTTCACGAGGATGTCGATCGTGCCGGCTTCCGTTTCCGCGTGCGCGATGGCCGCCTTGATGCTCTGCACGTCGGTGACGTCGAGCGACACGACGTGCGCGGCACCGCCCGCCGCCTCGATTTCCGCGCGCAACTCCTTCAGGCGCTCGACGCGGCGGCTCGCGAGCACGACCTTCGCGCCGGCCTGCGACAGCACCTGTGCGAACCGTTGCCCGAGGCCGCTCGATGCGCCCGTGACCAGCGCGACCTTGCCTTCCAGATTGATCGATCGACCCATAGCACATCCCCTTTCGATGTCGTTTCGCCGCCGCGGGCGCCCTGCCCCACGCAGCATAACCCTAGCATAAAAAATAGAACGATCGTGCTAATCTACGCGCATGCTGTTGCGGCAAGCGTTTCGTTTCGCAGACAATACGCTCCCGAATAAAAGCATTCTAACGGTTAGAGGAACGCCAATGACCCCCGCAAGCCTCATCGAGCAATACGGCCCGCGCGAATCGATGGAATACGACGTCGTGATCGTCGGCGGCGGCCCCGCCGGGCTGTCGGCGGCGA
>NZ_LOTA01000063.1:0-2187 GCF_001521935.1 Burkholderia sp. RF7-non_BP4
CTGGGCAACGCGCTGAAGGACCTCGGTCAGGCGGATGCGGCGGTGCTGGCATACGGCAAGGCGATCGAGCATGACCCACGCTACGCCGATGCATACAACAATCTCGGCAACGTGCTGACGACGCAGCGCAAATTCGACGCGGCGGTGGACAGCTATCGCGCGGCCGTCGCGCTGGCCCCGGCCAGCCCGATCGCGCACCGCAATCTCGGCGCGGCGCTGCTTGCGCGCGGCGACCGCGACGAGGCGATCGCGACCTTGCGCCATCTCGTCGAACTGGCGCCCGCCGACGCGCAGGCGCGTGTCGATCTCGGTACCGCGTTGCGCGACGCAGGGCAGGCTGACGCGGCGATCGAGCATTTCGAGCGCGCCGCGGAACTGTCGCCGTTGCGCGCCGACGCGCACGCGGGCCTCGCGGAGGTGCTGTACCGCCGGCGGCAGACGGCGCGCGCGGCCGAGTGCATGACGCGTGCGCTCGAGCTGGCGCCCGATCACGGTCCCGCCTATCGCATGCTCGGCGACATGTATCACGATCTGGGCAAATACGACGCGTCCGTCATGTGCTACCGGGCCGCGGCCGAACTCGATGCGAACGACGTCGACGCGCATCATCGCTGCGCGATGGTGCTGTTGAAGCAGAACCGCGCCGACGACGCGCTGCATCATGCGCGCGCGGCGCTCGCATTGAACGACCGCGCGGCGCCCGCGCACATGACGCTCGGCGACGTGCTCGGCATGCTCGGCGATGTGGATGGCGAACTCGCGCATTACCGCCGCGCGGTCGAGCTCGACGCGACGAATCCGGTCCTGCACGACCGGCTGATCTTCGCGCTCGCCACGCATCCGTCGATCGACCAGGAAGAGACGCGCCGGGCCGCGCGGCATTTCGGCGAACACGTCGAAGCCGATGCACGGCCGCTCGCGCATGCCGACACCGGCTCGCGCCCGTCGGGCGGACGACTGCGCATCGGCTGGGTGTCGGGCGACCTGGTGACGCATCCGGTCGGCATTTTCCTCGAAGGCGTGCTGGCGCACCTCGATCGACGCCGGCTCGAATTGATCGCCTATCCGACGTCGGCGGCGGAAGACGACACGACCGCGCGCCTGAAACCGTATTTCGATGCGTGGCATCCGCTTCTCGACCTGTCGGACGAGCAGGCGGCGCAGCGGATCCGTGCGGATGGCATCGACGTCCTCGTCGACCTGTCGGGCCACACGGCGCTAAACCGGCTCGGCGTGTTCGCATGGAAGCCCGCGCCGGTGCAGGTCACGTGGATCGGCTTCTTCGCGTCGACGGGGCTGCGCGCGATCGACTACGTGCTGGGCGACCGGCACGTGCTGCCGGCCAGCGAGGAAGCGCATTTCGTCGAGCGGCCGTGGCGGCTGCCCGACAGCTATCTGTGCTTCACGCCGCCGCATCCGGCGCTCGACGTCGGTCCGTTGCCGCAACGCGAGAGCGGGGTGACGACCTTCGGCTATTTCGGCAAGCTCGGGAAGATGAACGATGCGGTCGTGCGCGTGTGGTCGCGGGTGCTTGCCGCGGTGCCGGGCGCGCGGCTGTTCCTGAAGGCGGGCGAGCTCGACGGCGCGCATGCGGTGCGCCGGACGGTCGAGCGGTTCGCCCGCAACGGGATCGACGCGAGCCGGCTGGTGATGGAAGGCCGCTCGCCGCGCGCCGATTACCTGACGGCCTATCACCGCGTCGACATGATGCTGAGCCCGTTTCCGTACCCGGGCGGCACGACCACGGCCGAGTCGCTGTGGATGGGCGTGCCGGTGCTCGGGATGAAGGGCGAGCGGTTCGTCACGCACATCTGCGAGAGCGTGCTGCAGACGGTCGGCCTCGGTGACTGGATCGCACAGGACGAAGACGACTACGTCGCGAAGGCCGTGGCCGCCGCGGCCGATCCGCAGCGGCTCGGGGCGCTGCGGCAGGCATTGCGCGCGCGGCTGCTCGCGTCGCCGCTGTGCGACGCGCCGCGCTTCGCGAAACATCTCGAGGAGGCGTTTCACGGGATGTGGATGGACAGGACGAACGCCGGCGCCGACGAGCGGGCCGCAGCGGGCGACGAACGGAATTGAGCCGCCCGGCAGGGCGGCGCGCGAACGACGAAACGACGACATGCAACAGACCACGGACATTCTCGGCGCCGCACTGGCGCATCACCAGGCGGGCCGGCTGGGCGACGC
>NZ_LOTA01000064.1:0-1175 GCF_001521935.1 Burkholderia sp. RF7-non_BP4
CGTTCGACCGCAAGCGCGACGCCCATCCCGCCGCCGATGCACAGCGACGCCAGCCCGCGCTTCGCATCGCGCTTGACCATCTCGTGCAGCAGCGTCACCAGGATCCGGCAGCCCGACGCGCCGATCGGGTGACCGATCGCGATCGCACCGCCGTTCACGTTCACCTTCGACGTGTCCCAGCCCATCTGCTTGTGCACCGCCAGTGCCTGCGCCGCGAAGGCCTCGTTGATTTCCATCAGGTCCAGGTCGCCCGGCGTCCAGCCCGCTCGCTCCAGGCAGCGGCGCGATGCCGGCACCGGACCCATGCCCATCACGCTCGGATCCACGCCCGCGTTCGCGTATGCCTTGATCCGCGCGAGCGGCGTCAGGCCGAGCGCCGCCGCCTTCTGCGCCGACATCACCAGCACCGCCGCCGCGCCGTCGTTCAGCCCCGACGCGTTCGCCGCCGTCACCGAGCCGTCCTTCGAGAACGCCGGCTTCAGCCCCGCCAGCGATTCCGCCGTCACGCCGTGACGCACGAACTCGTCGGTCGCGAACTGCAGCGGCTCGCCCTTGCGCTGCGGAATCGACACCGGCACGATCTCGGCGTCGAAGCGGCCGGCCTTCTGCGCGGCCTCCGCCTTGTTCTGCGACAGCGCCGCGAACGCGTCCTGCTCCTCGCGCGTGATCCCGTATTCCTTCGCGACGTTCTCCGCCGTGATGCCCATGTGGTACTGGTTGTACACGTCCCACAGGCCGTCGACGATCATCGTGTCGACCAGCTTCGCGTCGCCCATCCGGAACCCGTCGCGCGAGCCCGGCAGCACGTGCGGCGCCGCACTCATGTTTTCCTGGCCGCCCGCGATCACGATGTCCGCATCGCCCGCCGCGATCGCGTTCGCCGCCAGCATCACCGCCTTCAGGCCCGAGCCGCACACCTTGTTGATCGTCATGCCCGGCACCGCGTTCGGCAGGCCGGCCTTGATCAGCGACTGGCGCGCCGGGTTCTGCCCCGAGCCCGCCGCCAGCACCTGGCCCATGATCACTTCGCTCACCTGCTCGGGCTTCACGCCCGAACGCTCCAGCACCGCGCGAATCACCGTTGCGCCCAACTCCGGTGCCGCGATCTTCGCGAGCGAGCCGCCGAATTTGCCGACCGCGGTCCGCGCGGCCGATACGATCACTACGTCCGTCAT
>NZ_LOTA01000065.1:0-922 GCF_001521935.1 Burkholderia sp. RF7-non_BP4
TGGCAATCCTCCGGTAGGTGACAAAACGGACGCGAATGCGCTGGCCGCCGAAGACCTCGCCGTGTGCAAGGCGCTCGACCTCGATCTCGCGACGTACAAGACTTCGCAGCCGGCCGCCTGACGGCGCGCGCGGCAACTCGCTTCGCTTCCATCGGCAACGCATTTTCACTTCCACCAGGAGATTCACATGACTGCATTGACCGCCGACCGCGACACCGTCGCCCGGGCCGGCCTGCTGTTCAGCTACCCGGCCAAGGGCGGTGTGCTGTTCTTCACCGGCGCGATCGCCGCGATCGACACGGCGACCGGCCTCGCGACCAACGGCGCGGAATCCACCACGCTCAAGGGCGCGGGCATCGTCCAGGAACAGGTCGACAACACGGCCGGCGCAGACGGTGCCGCGAACGTGACGATCCGGCGCGGCCAGTGGCGCGTCGCGAATTCGGCCGGCGCGGACCAGCTCACGCTGAAGGACGTCGGCATGCCCGCGTACATCGTCGACGATCAAACAGTGGCGAAGACGGATGGCGACGGCAAGCGCTCGGTCGCCGGCACCGTGGTCGACATCGACCCGGCCGGCGTCTGGATCGCGTTTTAACGCGACCCGCCACACCTCTCGACTACTCCATAAGGAAAGCACATGGAAATCAATCGCGCCAATCTGCGCGCCCTGTTCACGGGATACAACACCGTATTCCAGCAAGCGTTCGACGGTGCGCAGTCCGACTGGAACAAGGTCGCCATGCCCGTGCCGTCCACTACGTCGCAGGAAGTCTATCCGTGGCTCGGCCAAACCACGCGCTTCCGCGAATGGATCGGCGATCGTGTGATCCAGAACTTGGCATCGCACGACTTCTCGATCAAGAACAAGCCGTTCGAGAACACCGTCGGCGTCGATCGCGAGGCAATCGAAGACGACACC
>NZ_LOTA01000066.1:0-609 GCF_001521935.1 Burkholderia sp. RF7-non_BP4
TACATCAACTCGTACCGCCGGCTGTCGCGCTTCATGGCCGCGCCGATCAACGTGCAGTGGGGCTACGACAACCGCACGGTCGGCTTCCGCATCCCGCACTCGGGCCCGGCCGCGCGCCGCATCGAGAACCGGATTCCGGGCGTCGACTGCAATCCGTACCTCGCGCTCGCGGCAACGCTCGCGGCCGGCTATCTCGGCATGACGCAGCGGCTGGAGCCGACCGAACCGCTCGTCAGCGACGGCTACGAACTGCCGTACCAACTGCCGCGCAACCTCGAGGAAGGGCTCACGCTGATGGCCGCGTGCGAGCCGCTCGGCGAGATTCTCGGCCACAAGTTCCTGAAGGCGTATTTCGCGCTGAAGGAAACCGAATACGAAGCGTTCTTCCGCGTGATCAGCTCGTGGGAACGCCGCCATCTGCTGCTGCACGTCTGAGCGTGCACACGACCGAATACGGAATCACGGAGGAAACATGACTTACCGCAACGAATCTGCCTGGATCCAGCCGGCCGCCGCACCGCGCACGACGCAGGCGCGCTCGACCGCCGAATACCGCGCGCTCGACGCCGCGCACCACATTCACCCGTTCTCCGACATGGGCGCGCTCAA
>NZ_LOTA01000067.1:0-18249 GCF_001521935.1 Burkholderia sp. RF7-non_BP4
CTTTGCGCGCCGCGGATCGGTTGCGAGCCTCGCTCACGCTGTCGATAGCGAGGAAACGGCGGGCGCGCGACCGGCGCACATCCGGGGCGATGCGTCTGGAAGTGCCTCCCTGCTCAGCAGGTCGAGCGCCTGGTCCGTACTTCCATCGTTCAGCGCGACGATGCCGGATGCGAAGAGTCTAACGTTATCTAAGTAGGCCTGCAGGTGCTCCGCGCCGTTGCGAACGGGTAGCAGGCACAAGATGCGGGTAGTCATGTCCGTTGAACCTGCCACGTCGATGCCGCTCCCGGAAATCCCTTCTGCCGCCCGGATTGCCACGTCAGGAGGGGGGAGCCGCTGATGCTGCATCCGCCTGGGGCGTCTCGCGCGTCGATGCGATCATGCCTGCAATGAAGGTCGCGCAAACTACCGCCGACAGCGTCAGCGACAGCATCGCCGATACCACGATGCCGATTTTCGCGTGGCCCGTGATCGCCGCAAGCAGCACGAGATTCTCGTCGAGCGGCATCGTCGCGAAGAGAATGCGCGACAACTTGCGCAGCAGCGCAAATCGGCCGTCGGCTGGCACCCAGCTCGCGAGTTGCAGGTAGAGGTAATAAAACGTGCACCAGCCGGCCACGGCAAACATTCCCCATGTCGCCATCGACGGGTTGCCGGACTGCACGGAGGCACCGAGTGCCAGCCCGATCTGCAGTGCGACGAGCGTCACCCAATTCGAAAGCTGATCGAGCTGCCCGCCGAGCGCGGACGCGCGGCTGCCGGCTCGCGCAACTTCACCGTCCATGCAGTCGAACAGATACGCGACCGCGATAAGCACCGCTGCCGCCAGCATCGCGCCATGCTGACCGTACGACATCAGGGTCGCGGCGGCGAGCGCCGCGAGCGCACCGAGAAACGTCAGCAGGTTGGGGTGGACGTTCGCTTTCGCGAGACGCCACGACAGGCGCGTCGACAGCCGGCGAATCGGCTTGTAGACGGGCGCTTGCTCCCGTTCGATCTGCTGACGCAAGAATGCCTGAAACGCGCCCGAATCGGAGGTCATGATGAGCGTGCTCTCACAAGTGCGGCCCGGGTTCAACCAGGCCGCGTCTTTCACTTGATCTCGCTTGCCTTGATCAACAAATTGCTTTGCGACTGCACACGCTCCCGCAAACGACCTACATTGTTCGCGAACGAATCGGCACGCGACACGTGGGAGATCGACGTCGCCAATGACGCCGCGAGCGACGCCAGTGTGTTCGCGAGCGAGGCCTCGAGCACCTGCTTGAGCACTGCCTGATTGGGCGCGGCCCCCCTGCCGACGCGCGAGATCGCCTCCGAGAACGACCCGATCAGGGTCGACGCCTCCTTCTGGAACAAATCGAAATTCGCATGTACCACTTCGGGTTGCTTGCTCATCACTTGCTCTCCATGCCCCCGTGAAATGGTCCGCTGATCAACGCGGCGGGGGCAAATGCCGCGTTGCGGGCCGATCGTCTGGATCGGAATCGATCACCGGCCCGTATTTACAACGCATCGAGCAAATGCTGCAGATCGAGGCGTACCGGATGATTGGCGAGCCGTTCGAGATTCACCTCCGCAATGAGCTCCGCGTAGGCCGAGCGTGGGACGCCGACCTCCGCGAGCGTTGCCGGCAGCCCCCATTCACGCAATTGCGCCTCCCATCGCTGCCGTGGCGTGCGCGCATTCGGCAACGCGAGGCGTGCCAGGATCGTCTCCTGATATTCGGCTATGCCCTTGCCGCGATGAACCTCGCGTGCGTGTTCGGCGAGCACCGGTCCCATGAACAGACCGACCGCATGACCATGCGGGATACCGAACCGCGCCGTCAGCGCGTAAGACAGCGCATGCGCCGCGGTCGTGCGGGTGATCGCGATCGCGCGGCCGGACAGATGCGCAGCGTACATGACGGCGGCACGTGCGTTGGCGTCACCCTCGCGAATCGCGTCGCCGAGATATCTGCCGCAGAGCGTCAGCGCGTCGCTCGCATACGTGATGCTTTCCGTCGTCGCCGCGCGTGACCACATCGACTCGATACCGTGACAGATTGCGTCGACACCGGAGCAGGCCGTCTGGCGCGCGTCGAGGCTGCCCGTCAATCGCGCATCGACTACGGCGCGGTCCGGCATGGCGTCCGGATGGTCGACCGAATGCTTGACGCCCCCGACATAGAATGTCGCGAACGGTGTGACTTCACTTCCGGTGCCAGCCGTGGTTGGCACCGCGATGCAAGCAGGAAGCCGTCGGGTAGACCCGCCGCGCATACGCAGCGCATCGGCGGCGCACAAGTGCGGACATGCGGCGATCCGCCTGACACCTTTCGCCGTATCAATGACAGCCCCGCCGCCTATCGCAAGAATCGTGTCCGCGCCGCTCCCCGCAAAGAACGCGCCGGCCATCTCGATCGATTCCAGCGTGGGGGAAGCGTCGGCGACGATGTAGTCGACGCGATCGCACGTCATGGCCCCGAGATGCAGCAATGCCTGCGCATCGCTCAGTTCGAACGAGCGAGGGCCGCGAAGCACCGCGATCCGCCGTGCGACAAGTTCGCGAGCGAGCTGCGGAACGTGCGCGGCGGCGCCGGGAAATACGAGCGACAGGTGTACGGACATGTCGGTCCACCTCTTTACACGATTTCGCCGGTCCTTGGCACCGCATCGGCCCGCACGCCGGCATCGGCCGTATTGCCGGCCACCACGGACAAAATGTCATGCAGACTCGCGCCCGTACGCGCGCATTCGTGCGCGCGTCCATGACGCAATATGGACTCGGCGGCAGCCGTCATTGCCGGATACGCAGCGCGCAGCAGGTGATTGGCGTAAATGACGCCGTTTACGCCGGCGACCTCGAGATCGTGCTCGCTGACGATGTCATAGGTTGACGGGATCGCAAAGATCGGCGTCCGCGCGTCGACGAGCCGAAACGCACGACAGAAGTCCAGTACCTCGACGGGTTGGTGATTGCGGCTGTGGATCAATACCGCGTCGGCGCCCGCCTGAGCATACGCAAGCGCGCGTTGAAGTGCATCATCAAGCCCCGCGCCCAGGATGAAGCTTTCGATCCGTGCCACGATCATGAACGCGTCGTCAACCTGCGCATCCTTGCCGGCGGCAATCTTCTCGCAAAATTCCCCGATGGCGATCTGGCTCTGGGCGGATACGCCGGACGACAAGGAATTGCGCTTGAGGCCAACCTTGTCTTCGATCACGACGGCCGACACGCCGACACGCTCAAGCGCACGCACCGTGAACACGAAATGCTCGGGCAGACCGCCGCTGTCCGCATCGTAAACGAGTGGCTTCATCGTCACGTCAAACATCTCGTTGATCGTTTGCAGCCGCATCGACAGATCCACGACCTCGATGTCCGGCTTGCCGCGCACTGTCGAGTCCGTCAGGCTGCTCGACCAGATCGCGTCGAATTCGCGAACGCCTCCACCGTCCCGAACCTGCGCGCGCTCGACAATCAGTGCAGTGAGCGGGCTATGCGCCTCGAGCACGCGAATCAGCGGGCGTACGCGCAGTGCGTGGCGCAAACGCGCCTGCCGCTCGCTCGGTGCGATACCGTTTCGGCGGATGCGCTGCTGGGCATAGGTCGACGATACGCCGTGCGTATAGGGTATTTCGATCAGTGTGCCATTCCATTCGCGCAACACCTCGACAACTTGTGCACGCGTATCGCGCTGTGCGCCTTCGCGCCAGTCATCGCCATGCACAACGAATTCGGGCCGAAGCTTGCGTAGATTGTGGCGGAAGTCGAGTGTCGTCTGCGGCACGACATCCTTGACCCAGACACTGTTCGCGACGACCGCACGCCGCTGCTCGAACGAGAAGAGCGGCATCCGCTTGTAGCTCGCGATCGCCTCGTCGGTCATCAATCCAACGATCACGTCGCCGTAGGTCGACGCATGATGCAGCACGTTCACGTGACCATCATGGAACACGTCCGCGCACATCGCGACGTAGACGACCGGCCGCGTCCGCGTACCTTCGCCATCACATTCAGTATTGCTGCTCGCTCCAGAATCGGCGTCCATGCTTGACACTCCCTCTGTTGAACGACATGTTGAATTCGTGTGCGAGTGCGGCGATCTCAGTGCCGGCCCAGAGGCCGGGAACTTCGATCAACCCCTGCTTGTACGACATTTTATAAAGCGGTGTGTCCGGGGCGACGAATCCTTGGCGCAAGCATTCCGTCAACAGTTCCGAACCGACGATCGGCGTTGCCGTGAAAAACGATGCGCTGGTGAAGCCCGCGTCGCATGCGAAGCGATAGGTTTCGCGCATTTCGTCGATCGTTTCGCCATCGCAGCCAAACATCGGCGGCATGCCGATGATGAAGAAGCCATGTACGTCGAGCCCGATATCCCGCGCGTATCTCACGAGATGACGCGTGCGCGCGAGATCGAGCGGCTTGCGGATCAGCTCAGTCAGCACGCGCTGCACGCCGCTTTCGATCGCGAACGTGATTTGGTAACACCCCGCGTCGCGCATCAGATCGAGCAAGCCTTCGTCCATGCGCCAAAGCGCGGTTCCTTGCGGTGTGCACCACGGAAGCTTGACGTCGGCCAGCGCACGAAACAACGTGCGCGCATGCTCTTTGTCGTTCGTGATGTTGTCGTCCTGTATGTGATACTCGTCGATTCCGTAGTGCTCAACGAGCGAACGGATTTCATTTACTACGTTGTCCGGGCTGCGACGGCGCAGCTTGCCGCCCCAGAAGTTGGTCGTCGTGCAGAACGAGCATTTCGCGGTACATCCTCGACTCGTGTAGAGCTGAGCCACACGCGATCCGACCGTATAGGGCGATTGATAGGCGCCGATTTCGAAGTAACGCTCCATGTTGTAGAGGTGCCAGGCCGGATAGGGAATGACGTCGAGGTCGGCGATCGGGTCGGTCGAACACGTTCGCGCAACCTTGATGAGCGGCATCGACTTGTTCGAGAAGATCCGGTTGACGCTGCGCTGCCGCACGACGATGCCTTGCAGGCTCTCGAGTGGTCGGGCGCCGTTCGCCCAGTCGAGGAATTCCACGATCGTGTTTTCCGATTCGCCGAGGAAAACCGCGTCGGCGTCAAGCGACTCGAGATACTGCTCCGGAAAATATCGTGCGTGGGCGCCCCCCGTGATCAGAAGCGCGTCGGGAACCGTATCGCGCGCGATCCGGAAGATTTCCTCGATGATGTCGGACTGGTTCGAGAAAATGCTGGACACGCCGATCACCTCAGGCTCCCACCGGCGCAGCGCGTCGCGGATCGACTGGGCACCGAGACCGTAGCGAACGAACTCGCCTGCGTTGTCGACGGGTTCGACCTGGTCGTAGCCCTCAACCAGACAGTCGAGCAGCCGTACGTCATAGCCATTGCGCTCGAGCATCGCGCCGAGATAGCCCAGTCCCAATGGATAGGTGCAGCGAGGCAGGTCGCCGCGGTACAGGATCGCCCCGGGGGACACCAGCATCACACGCTGAAAACGTCGGGAATCCTTCGCCGACAGCGCGGTTTCGAGGCCCCGGTAGACGACGTCCGAGCGCTGCGCGGGGTCAAGAAACTCGACCCTGATATTGCCGACGAAGCGTGTCATCGCATGGCTCCTTCGGGACCGAAATCGAACAGTCGGAACGCGTAGCCGTCACCGTGCGATGTCATGCCCGCGATCTTCTCCGCGTAATAGCGGTCGCGAAAATCACCCTCGTCGGCGCAATTGAACGTGAGAAAAAGATGTGGAACAACACGTCCCGTTCTGTTTGCATATGTCCGATGCGGTGCATAACCGTCAAATAGCAGTCCGTCACCTGCTTCGACATCGAGTGGTTGCGGGCACAGCGACGCGAAGAGTGCGTCGTCGAGTTGACCGTTCAGATTCGGATAAAGAAATCCAGGCGATGCCCCGGTCGCGAATTCAAAGCCGCCGCTGTCAGGTTGGGACGCCTCGATCAGCACGGCAACGGTCGCGTAATGCGACGCATAGCGGTTCCAGCCCGCGGCGGCATCCTGATGCGCCCTGAAGCCTGGCGAGGCCGGGTAGCGAAAATTGATCTTGTCCTTGAACAGCAGGCAGGGACGCTCGAACAGCGCTCGCGCGAGCGCATTGCAGCGCGCATGCAGGTCGATCCCGGTCCGCTCAGCGAAGTCTTCGGCAAAGCGTTCGATACGCACGAGACGCCGGCCTTGCGCACTATCCTCCCGATACGCGATCAGCGGCAGGCGATGTGTGGGTGCATCGAGCAGAGACTGGCAATAAGCGCGCGCGGCGCCGAGCTCTCGATCGTCCGCGAGAATGTGTTTCACCAACGTCCACGGCTGACCAGGCGTATTCATTTTTCTTCGCCGACATCAGTAGACCCCGCTTCGTTGACTATGCGTTTGCGAACGACCCAAACGCCCCCGTCCTTTCAAGGTACATCCTGTCGCTTCACTCGACATGCACATCGGAGGCGCATCCCAAGCAATGCGAAATCTTCTCCGTATCACCGATCGAAATCCTCGGTTCACACGACTCAGATGGTCAATCGACAATCTGGTTCTTTATCGACCCAACGATAACGAACGTGCCGCGCTCGATTCATATTAGGTAGACAAAAAGTATTGTCAACCCGTGATTCGGGAGATTTTAAGGGGCTGTTTTACTAAAAGCGAATGGCCCCAAAGCACCTACGACTCGCCGCACCAGCTTGATGGTGCGGATGGCGGTTTCATCGTGAAAGCAGCCGTTGCACTAGCGCCAATGCGAAAGGCGGTTCAGGGTCGCAAAATTGGATAGCCCCGTCTCCTTGCGGAAACGCGCCCCCGTTACTATCTTTACGCCCCGATAATTGGGGCTTTGGCCAGCCAGGCCCGGCATGATTCCCGCCCCCAGTCGCAGTCATGATCCGGGGGGTGTTGTCACCGGGCCTGGTGGGTGGCTGGTGATCGCTGATAGGGGTTTGGCCGGGATATCCCGACGCCGTCCGTAACGTGGATGCCGAGACTTGCCACCGTTGTTGCAGGCCAATCCGTTCACTCTGCTCATACTTCGATGCAAGACACTCAACAACATGGTGCCGTCGATGTCTTCGTCGGCGTCGATGTCGGTAAAGGCCAGCATCACGCCGTTGCGCTCGATCGGAACGGCAAGCGTCTGTACAACAAGGCGCTACCTAACGACGAGGTCAAGCTGCGAGCCCTCATCGCCGAACTCAAGACTCACGGTCGATTGCTGTTCGTCGTCGATCAGCCTTCCACCATCGGCGCGCTGCCAGTGGCCGTTGCCCGCGCCGAAGGCGTACTCGTCGCCTATCTGCCCGGACTGGCCATGCGCCGCATCGCTGATCTGCACGCCGGCGAAGCCAAGACCGATGCCCGAGACGCCGCGATCATCGCCGAAGCCGCTCGCTCGATGCCGCATACGCTGCGCTCGCTTCGACTGGCCGACGAGCAACTCGCCGAGCTCACCATGCTCTGCGGCTTCGATGACGACCTCGCCGCTCAGGTCACGCAAACCAGCAACCGCATTCGCGGCCTGCTTACTCAGATCCATCCGGCGCTTGAGCGTGTTCTCGGACCGCGCCTTGACCATCCCGCGGTACTCGATCTGCTTGAGCGCTATCCGTCGCCCGTCGCGCTTGCCAGCGCCAGCGAGAAGTCGCTCGCCAATCGCCTGACCAAGCTCGCTCCTCGCATGGGCAAAGGCTTGGCGGCCGAGATCGTTCAGGCACTAAGCGAACAAGCCGTGACCGTGCCCGGCACGCAAGCCGCCACCATCGTCATGCCCCGTTTGGCCCGGCAGCTTGCGGCCTTGCGTCAGCAACGCGACGAGGTCGCTGCCGAAGTTGAACGACTGGTGCTTGCTCACCCTCTTTGGCCGGTCCTGACCAGCATGCCGGGAGTCGGCGTCAGGACCGCCGCCAGACTCCTAACCGAGGTTGCCCATAAGGTGTTCGCTTCGGCTGCACACCTAGCAGCCTACGCTGGCCTTGCCCCGGTCACCCGACGCTCCGGCTCATCGATACGTGGCGAACATCCATCCAGACGTGGCAACAAGGTACTCAAGCGTGCCTTGTTCCTCTCCGCCTTCGCGGCCTTGCGGGACCCAGTCTCGCGGGCCTATTACTCGCGCAAGATCCAGCAAGGCAAGCGTCATAACCAAGCGCTCATCGCGCTCGCACGGCGACGCTGCGACGTCCTGTTCGCCATGCTGCGTGACGGCACCATTTACCAACCCAAGTCAGCCCCTAACGCTTGACGAAACATATAGGGGCACCCCCCGAAGAACCATACGTGCGAGCGTTCCCCTGCATACGGCTCGAGCACAGCATGAAGCGTCGCGCTGACGCCGGCCTCGCCAACTGCACGAGCACTTCGCCAGCATCCAGTTGTTGATTCGCCTCATCACTGAGACGAAGGGCGCTGAACCGTAGTCATACCAGTCTCTCACAAGATTCCCCTCGGTGAATCTCAAACGTGGACTTGCGACAACTGCACCACGCGGTGGTCTGCACCTTTTCAGGCCAGGGCAAAATTTGAACCCGCATTTGGGCGATCACAGCCCGGCATTCGATTTTCCCGCATTCTCTTGTCTGCTCCTCCAACAGCTCGCCTTGCGGCTCACCTGCCACGGGTCCGGTTTCAGACCGATGGCGGAGAATCGTGCTTACCACGTTCCCGTTCCTGCCGACCCTCAAACGGGTTGAACTTCACCTCGCAGCGAGCGCCCTCTTTTGGACGCAAGTTCGAGCCAAGGTAAAGTCGCCGATACCCCCTTCTCACTCAACCTCCTAGTAACCGAGCGTTGAGCAAATCCACTGTCTTTTCGTCTCGCTTTCCGCCAAAATACTTCTCTAGCGCGGTAGCGAATACGCTTCCACTGTCGGCAGCCGCCATCGAGAACAATGTCATCGATGAATGAAATTTCATTGCATCCACGACGCCAAAAATTTCTTGAATCGACCGTCCTTTTATTTGATTTACGGCCTCAGTCATTTCCGTTATACGCTTACCCAGCTCGGGATGCGACAAGTAGCTGATAGCCTCCGACAACGAACCAATCGCGAACCGCTTAGCGTTGTCACTCATCCCGAGCCCCTTGAGCTGGGGAAACATGTACCACATCCAGTGCGATTCCTTACATCCGTTGCGCAGTTCCTTTATGGCCGCATTAAAAGTCGAGGCCTGAACGTTCACAAAGCGTGAAAGGTCGTAGCGGTCGCTCACCGTACCCGAGATCTTCCGCTCGCGCCCCACTTGCGATCCGCACACGTTATCTGAAAAGTGGCTTAGCAGGTCGCCAGTCAATTCAACCGCTTGATTGGGTACAGCCGCATTGTAATGACTTGTTCCATTATAGAAGATTGTAATTGGCTCACCGCCATCACTCGCACTGGGGTGCACAGTAAACACCGTTTCGCGACACTTATCCAAAATTCTAATTGGGCGACGCAATACATTCGCCAACAAATATGGAACAATATCGCCCTTTTCCCATTCTCCTTCACGCACCAATTTTAAAGCGAGCGACTCGACATCGTTGCCAACCACAAAAGGCGCATAACTCCCCTCGTTTGATCGCAGTTCTCTGACCGCTTCGGATCGAAGCGTACTCGCACCTCGACCTAAATCTCCCGATTTGTTAAGCGCCTCGAAAAAGCAATTGCCATCGGAGTCAACGACCTCTTCGTCAAGAGTGCTTCGGTAAGACTTGTACGCCAGCTTGCTGGCCCCGGCATGCATCTCTTTCACCAGCGCTAGCGAGCCCTCCTCGAGCTGAGCCATTTGACTAATTTCCGCGATCAGACGATATGCCGAGGCTACCTGTTCGTATGATGCGGCTGCATTCAAGGGCCTCTTTGCCAGTTCGTATGACTGCGCTGCCTGCATGGCGATGACGGCCGCCTCCTCGCAAAACGCAATTCGCTGATCTGGGTCGTGTGCTTCATCGCAGCCCGCTCGTCGGTAGGCCTCGCTCACCTTTGCATAAATCGACGCAACTCCCCCCAAATCCGCCTCGTCATGCCGAGCCCGATTCAGCAGCGCGTGGATGCAGGCCGCCTCATCCACACCGATATTGTCAGCATTAGTGCACGTGAGTCGATGAAGTAGCGTATTGTCACCGCCGACGGTCACGCACAACAACCGCCCTGCTTCAAACTCCGTCAAATCATACTGCCCGCCCCCAAAGTGGTCCGCAGTCAGTTGCATGCGACGCCCACCCGAAAAGAACAACATGATCCGCCCCCCATCAGACACTTCAAACTTTTGAAATGTCATGATATCCGGCGGATTATCCAACAAGCGGTCCTGCTGAACGAGCGGGTCGTTTTTGCCCCGATGCGAACACGATGCGACCCGCCCATCACTCGAAACGACGCTTGAGATACAAGCCATAGGGGATCACCGTTTAATAGGCAATCGCGTGAAGTTGTCGGCGACGCCAGCCCGCGATTGGCCGGATGCCGAGGCTACGTGCCGCCCAATTCTGGGGATTTTGACCAAAGACACACGGCATTTTTCGCGTTTCCGACACGGATGACGAATTACTTCCATGCATCAACCGAAGCCAACTTCGCGCGATCAACAGTTTCACTAAGAGGAACAGACCGAACAGGTGCGCCGTGTTCCTGCACCAGGCCCCTGTCTGTATCATGTCTTGCGATGGCAAATAGATTCTTGACGAAGTGAACCAGAGTCGCTTGCCGCATCAAGCGACGTCAATAGACTTCCACAATCCTCACAGCTATTCCAAAGGAATTAGAACACTCCCCTTCCGTCTCGAATTTCACAAACCGCTCAAGAGGCAGCACCCGACGACCGCCAGCTCAAGCTCCGGCCAATGTATATCAAGAATTGCGATTACATCACGGATGACAAGGCTGCCATCACGCTACCTTGAGCATTGACTCAATATCCTGGCCATGACTGTACGTGTAAGGCGACTGGCCATCCGCAATCAATCGGTTTGCTATGCTATTCGGAGGTTGATTAATCAGAAGCGCGCAGCTAACGAGCAGCTCAGCCGCCGCTTCAATAATGAAATTCTACTAATTTCACGCTTATATCCTCTCGAAAGCGAGTGCGATCTTCACAAATTATGGATAATATTGCCAAAAAATGAGTGCTCAACTCAATTCTTTGCTCGAAATTCGAGAATATCCACTGACAATTGTACGTGCGCCCGCCACTGCAATCATGACGAGATGCCGAGAATTGGGTCAAGTCATAAACAACTCGCAGTCAATGCGCGCACGACGTTATCTTCGAGGCTTTTGTGCAGCTCGGCCAACTCATCACATTTTTTCTTATATTCGCCGTCGCTCATATCAGCAGGCGGAACCGACAATTTGTCCATATTCGCCACCACTGGCGCCAACCAACGCGTGAACGCATCGACGTGTGTTCGTTTCAGATGCTCCTTCCACGGTTCATACTTACACAAAAACTCTCGTAACTCTTCACTTGCCTCTAGACGCCGTACCGTCGCGATCGCCTGGATCAAGTCTTTTTGACTCACTCGTGCAGCAAACCGATGAAGCATGTGGATCGACTTGCCGGGAAGGTCGAGAGGCTCCTTCAGTTGTGTGCGGTAGGCCAGGTGGACTTCCACCGGATCGGATCCTGGTGTGCACTTTTCCCTGGCGATGCGTTCTACGACGGCCTGCCGGAACTTCTGCTTGCCGAGTCGAAGCAGTGCCTGTTGGGAAAAATCCCCCCGGGATGCCTTGTGATTGACAATCGCGTCCTCGACATACTCGAAGCCCAATGCCACGCGATCAGCACACGCACCGAGCGCGTCTTCCGCGATAGCAAAACAGGTCGACCTCAGCTCAGCCGAACGACCAAGCTCATCCAGCACGTCACAGATCCGTTGCGCCAGCAACGTGCGCGCGCCGCCATTCAGTGCTTCCGCAGTCTTGTCAAGACGGTCGAGCAGCGTCGCAAAATTGCACGCGTTGCGTTCGTCGTCGAAATGAGACCATTGAGTCGCTACGTGGTCGCACCCAGATGTCCAGCGGCTGACCGCCAGCATTAGCGCATTGTGGGGTGCACTGGGCCTTGCGTCGACCCGTGACGCATTCGAATCGCGACGATTCGCGCGACCATCAGGACCACACGTGTCACTCACATCCGGAACAGCGGATTGCGCGATCCGCTCACCGCGGCCCAGCGACGATGAGAGGTTCTGCTCCCCCAACAACCCTGGAACGCCGACAAGAACCGATGCGCCCGACTGATCACTCTGGCGAATCGAACCGACGATGCTCTCCCCACGTGACATCCCGGATGGATGATGAAGACCTTCGATGGCATCTCCTCCAACCGCTCCGTCGATCCAATTGACGTTCCCATTGATGTCGCCCCTGACGATTCCGCCGAGTTGAGTGACGCTTCCATTGACGTCCCCCCCGACAGTCCCGTCGAGTCGATCGACGCTCCCATTGATGTCTCCCCTGACAGTTCCGTCGAGTCGATTGACGCTTCCATTGACGTCCCCCCCGACAGTTCCGTCGAGTCGATTGACGCTCCCATTGATGTCTCCCCTGACAGTTCCGTCGAGTCGATTGACGCTCCCGTTGACGTCACCTTCAACGGTCCCGGCCAGTTGGTCTACGTCTCCGTTCACATCGCCTCTGACGATTCCAATCAAATTGCCGATCGAACCCAGCACGTCTCCGGTCACCGTCCCGGCAAGCTCGTCAATAGGACCTATCACGTCTCCTCGTACAGTCTCCACCGCCCTCACAACACGCCGGCCCTGAGCGGGGGTAGCGCTTAAAGTCGCATGCCGGGTTGATTGCCTACCTGACGTGAACGAGAAGCTCACGTTAACACAGCCATTGATCGCTCTTGAAAAGTGGCCTCGCCATCCAGAAAAGTCGTTGTTGCTCGCGAAGCCCGACTCATCTACATCGGATCGCGAAGGAGGGTAAGCACCCCAATTTGTGCCCGAATGGTGGGAACGAGCAGAAGCGGATGATAGAAAGTTGGTGCGAGAAATCGGCATGTTGTGGCTCCGCAAAAGCTGGACAATCAGGAAAGATCTACATAACACCTGTGATCCGCCCGGGCTTCCTAGACCAGATCTAGGGCGAGTTTTCCGGTGTTTCGGGTCCAGCCGGACCCACCGAAAGCACCAGCTGGCGGGCGAATTCAGTTGGTGCCAATTCTTTGAGCGCAGAGTGAGGACGGCTCTCGTTGTAATCCCGACGCCAAACCTCGATGATCGCTTTGGCTTCGCCCAGCGTCTCGAACCAATGTAGGTTCAAACGCTCGTCGCGGAATGATCCGTTAAATGTCTCGATGTGGCAATTGTCCGTCGGCTTGTCCGGGCGGCTGTAGTCGATTTTTGCGCGACAGTGATATGCCCACATGTCGAGCAGGCGCCCGGAGAATTTCCTGCCGTTGTCCACGAACAGGTGTCGCGGAGCTCCGCGTCTGACGGCGATATGATTCAATGCTGACACCGCGTGTTCGCCTCTCAAATGCTGTCCAACTTCGATGGCCAATGTTTCTTTCGTGAAGACATCCACGATCGTCAAGGTGCGGAACTTCGAACCATCAGCAAGCTGGTCGGCCACTAATGGTATGGTCCACCCGCTTCTTTTATCGTAGTGGCGCTACCACCCTTGGAGGTCGCCATGAACTCGGTCACGTTAGGAATCGATCTCGGCAAGCAATTTACGCGCCGAATACCGTGCGAGCAGCCTCGAAAGTCATGGCACTCATCCCTCGACACGCTCGACGGTACCGCAATGACCGATCTGACCGAGGCCCTGGCGAACTTCAACTTCTACGCGGCCATCTGGAAGGCGGCCGTCATCGGCGAGCGCAATGATCACCGCTTCCTGTACGAACCTGCGGGGGATGTCCTACTCGTAAGAGGCACGGGTGAACGCAAAGCAACACAAGCAACCTTCATCGCCGCTCCAACCACCGGACGAGGTGCAATGTGAAACCTACTCTCTATCTTTCGGTTTACGCAGCCGCGCTGGCAGCATCGCGGTGTCGTAGTGGTTGACGAAGTCCTGCGTTGTCGGGCCGTCTGCGCGTTCTTCTGCATGGCGGCCGCGTTGTGCTGCCGGTCGGCCGGTTCTATATGGAGCGTTTCAGGCAAGCGTAGGCATTCATGCGATCCGGCGCGCGCCTGCGGCGAAATGCCTCGAGCATTGGTCAAAAACGTGTAGCTGTCATCTCGCTGCCCCTTTATATAATGAGAATCACTCTCATTGTTTGTGGTGGACTTTAGCCAGCGATGCGCCTCTCGAACCTGACGAAATACACGCCAGCCCTCGTCGACCATGTCGACGACGTACAGCCGGACGACCCAATTGCGCAGCGTCTGCGCGATCTCGGCTTCGTGCCCGGCGAGCCGGTGCGCGTGGTAGCGCGCGGGCCATGGGGTGCCGACCCGATCCTGATCCAAATCGGTTCGACCCGCTTCGCGCTGCGCCGCGCGGAAGCAGAGCGCGTCAGCATCCGAGAGGCCGGCCGCTCATGAGTTCCGCTGCATTGCGCGTCGCGCTGGTCGGCAGTCCAAACTGCGGCAAGACTGCATTGTTCAACCAGTTGACGGGTGGCCGCCAAAAGGTCGCAAACTATGCGGGCGTCACCGTCGAGCGCAAGCTCGGGAAATATGTCTCGCCGTCCGGCCGGCAGATCCAAGTGCTCGACCTCCCGGGTGCCTACAGTTTCGATTCGACGAGCCCCGATGAGCGCATCACGCGCGACGTGCTGCTGGGCTACCATCCGGGCGAAATACCACCCGATCTCGTGGTCTGCGTGGTCGACGCAACCAATCTGCGCCTGCACCTGCGCTTCGTGCTCGAAGTGCAGCGCCTCGGCCGTCCGGTCGTGCTGGCGCTGAACATGATGGACGCCGCGGAGCGGCGCGGCATCCGCATCGATGTCGCTGCGCTGGAGCGCGAACTCGGCGTGACGATTGTCCAGACCGTGGCAGTCCGGCGCGAGGGCGTGAGCCCGCTCGTCGACGTGCTCGATCGTGAGCATCCGGGCAAGCGCGAGACAACGCCTGCGCCGGACCTCGGAAGCGGCCCGGACGCGATTCACGCGCGAGTGCGCTCGCTGCTTGCCACCGCGGTCGAGATGCCGCGCGCTACCGACGCGCGCGACGACCTCATCGACCGCTGGGCACTGCATCCGGTGCTCGGGCTCGTCATACTCGCTGCCGCGATGTTCCTGGTGTTCCAGGCGGTTTATTCGATTGGCAAGCCGATGACCGACGCAATCGGTGACGGCTTCGCGTGGCTCGGCACGCTGGCCGGGGCGTGGCTGCCAAGCGGGCCGCTGCTCGGTCTCATTACCGACGGTCTGATCGGTGGACTCGGCACGGTGGTCGGCTTTCTGCCCGAAATTTTGGTGCTGTTCCTGTTCATTCTGGTTCTGGAGGAGTCGGGCTACTTGCCGCGCGCCGCGTTCCTGCTCGACCGCACGATGGTGTCAGTCGGGCTTACCGGACGCTCGTTTATTCCGCTGCTGTCGAGCTTCGCGTGCGCGATTCCCGGCGTGCTCGGCACGCGCAGCATCACAGACTCGCGCGATCGGCTTGCAACGATTCTCGTTGCACCGCTGATGACGTGCTCCGCGCGCCTACCGGTCTATGCGTTGCTGATCGGCGCATTCATTCCGTCGCATCGCGTGCTCGGCCTGTTCAACCTGCAGGGCATCGTGCTGTTCGCGCTGTATGCTGTTGGAATCGGCGGCGCGATGCTGGTGGGCTGGATCATGAAGAAGCTGCGCGGTCACGCGGGCGAGCATGCACTCCTGATGGAACTGCCGTCGTATCGCCTGCCGCGGCCGCGCGACGTTTTGATCGGCCTATGGGAGCGCGGCTCGATCTTCATGAAGCGGCTGACCGGCGTGATCCTCGCACTGACCGTGCTGATGTGGTTCATCTCGACATTTCCGTCGCCACCGGCGGGTGCCATCGGCCCAGCGATTGACTACACGTTCGCCGGCTATCTGGGCCGCGGTCTGCAGCACGTGTTCGCGCTACTTGGCTTCAACTGGCAGATCAGCCTGTCGCTGATTCCCGCATTCGCCGCGCGCGAAACCGCTGTCGTGGCACTGGCGACCGTTTATGCGGTGAGCGGCGGCGACGCCGACATCGCGAGCGTCGGTCATGCGCTCGCCGCCAATTTCTCGCTCGCCAGTGCGTTGTCGCTGCTCGTGTGGTTCGCTTTTGCCCCGCAATGTATGTCGACGCTGGCCGTGATTCGCCGCGAGACCGGTTCGTGGCGCATCGTCGCGCTCGCGTTCGGCTACATGTTCGCGATGGCGTACACCGCGTCGTTCGCGACCTATCAGATTGCGAGGGCGTTGTCATGAGTTCAGGATTCGGTTGGCAGTACATGGTGGTCGCTATCCTTGTGATTGGCAGCGCATGCTTCGTGTTGTGCAGGTTCGCGCGCCGGCTGACGCGAAACTCTACGGTCGATGGCGGGTGCGGTGATGGATGCTGCGGATGCGCCGCCGACAACGAAGCGGCGTCGGTCGCCCGGGGCGAGCAGCCGCTGCGGTTTCATTTGCGCAGGCCGCAGGCACTGAGCGGCGCGCGCTCCCAGGCCGACGCGCTGCAATCAATGCGTCCCACGAAGTAATCTATGGCTACCGACGCAGGGCGTCCGGACCGTCCAATGGGACTTCGTGCTGCGCGGCGAAGTAGTCCAGGCGCGTCGACTGATACGCCGCCACGCTGAGTCCGCCCCTCCGCATCAAGCACTTCTTTGATGAAGCGTTGGCAGTTTATGTAAAAAATATAAACTGCCAACGCTTCATTCATCCTAGTCAGCCGCGGAACTCCGGCATGATTCGCTTCATGAATTCGTCTAACAGCGGGACGGTAAACGCTGTATCTCCGTAGGTCGGACTCCAGATCATGCCTTTGCTGATCGGTCCGCTGCGAATCGCTCCAAGAGACTCGACTTTACGGCCAAGTCGGGGCGCTATATCCCCCGACCGACGCGGGCCTGGACCAAGATCCGCCATCGCCCGTAGATACTGCTTCTCCGTCGGCGTGAGACGATCGAAACGGACCCGGAAGAAGCTCTCGTCCAACGCTGCGACGGCCAGCTCCGAGGCATTTGGTGACATCGGCCATGTGTAATCTGGGCTTGCGTCTGCGACATCCCATGCACTCTTGCGCCATTCCTGCAAAAAATAGGGGTAGCCTGAAGTCTCTTGAACGATGCGCGCGACCGCTTCGGGCTCGACATCGATGCCCTCCTCCTCGGCTGGAACCGTGATGGCGCGCTCGGCTTCGCCGATTGGGAGAGGTCCGATCTCGACAAAGTCGAACAAGCGTTCGGCGTAAGACTTCGCTTCCCCCATGCGACCTCGCAACTAAGGCAGACCCGCGCCGATCACGGTGACGTGCGGGCGCTGTTGCACGCAACGGTGGAGCGCCGAAATTAGGGCTGCGAGCCGCATATACGATCCAAGATTATTCAGGTTCGACGTTTTAGCCGATCGCGCTCCATTTTGACCTCGGCCAGTTCGCGCTTGGCCCGCGCCAGCTCGACCTCCACTTCTGTCAGTGGCTTCTGGTGCCGACCGACATCTTTCAGCTTGCCGGCCTTCGCCGCGCGTACCCAGTTTGCCAGCGTCTTGGTTGAAATCGACAACCGCCGGGAAGCTTCCGATACCCCCAACACCCTCAGTCAACGCCAGCTTGACCGCTTCGTCGCGAAGCTCCTTCGTATAGACCGCCCTTGGAATTCGATTCATCCAAGCCAACGTTTCTCGATTTTACGAAACGTTGACTTCCATTTTTCAGGTCGGCCCCAGTATTCGAGGTATTGAAGTGGTTGCGGGAGGTGGAGCGCGCGAACCTGCCGGACGTGGTGCCGGACGATAGCGCAGACGAGCGTGTGCGTCCGGATGTCGCAGAGGGTTGACAAATCAAACAATTGTATTTCGCATGATTTTTGAAAGTTGTTCCGTGGGGCGGAGCGTACAGTGAATCGTGTTGCATCGCCGCATCGATTGGCTAACCATTGACCGGTATGAGGATGTGGTCTGGCCCAAAAAACGCGTGACTCCGATGTATTTGAATTGGAAGAGATGACGCCGTCAATGCTTGAGGCAATTCAGGCTGGCGTGACCATCAAGGATATGCAGGGTACTCCCAGGACTTGATGGATGGCATCTATGCCTATGCGTATCGATTCTATCAGCGGGGGCGTCTGGACGAGGCGGAGGTGTTCTTCCGGTTTCTGTATATCTACGATTTTTACAACGTGGACTATGCGATGGGACTGGCC